>DUMD01000026.1 GCA_012840065.1 Clostridia bacterium | reverse complement strand
GTCAATACCTTACCATGAATCCTTTCCCTTGTCAAGGCCTATTTCCTTGCCACTTTTAGCTATTTTTGCTTCTTTTCGTCGACTCGGACAAATGCTATATTAACACATTTCAACTCATCTTGTCAAGCTGATTATTTCTGGTAAAAAAACTTTTTCTCAACTGTGAGCTTTTGTAATATATCATAAATATCAAAGCAATTCAACCGTCTAAAATAAAAAATTAACCTTATTATCCGTTTCTAACTAGTTTTTTCAATCGCATAAACATTTATACTATTAATTTGTCCCTTTAACCAATATTTTTTTCATTCTATAAATAGTCAAAAAACTCTTCTCTTCAAAACAAATAAATCTTAAATTCAATTTTATAAGCCAAAATAAATTTAACCTCTAGCAAAACTGAAATTAAAATAATCCTACTCCGCTCTATCCAATAATTTTGGTTAATAATCAAAATCAGTCTAATATTATTGTTTAGATCAGTAGTTTTGTAATTAAGTATATATTTGATAAAATAGTAGAGTCAAACTTTTAAATCCCATTTTTCTGCTGAAATCAACATCTTTTAAATATTTTTAAATTTAACAAATATTATAATTAGAAATTAAATAATTAATAAGTTCATTGGAATTTTAATTACAACTATTAAAACTTTTAGGAAGTGAGAAAATGGATAAAGCAAAACAATTAGGAGAAGAAAAGGTTTTAAAACTGCTCTTAAAATTCTCTATTCCGGCAATTATCGGAATGTTAGTAAACGCCCTTTATAATATGGTTGATAGGATTTTTATCGGTCACGGTGTTGGTTCTGCCGGAATTGCAGGAATAACCATGGGCTTTCCAATCATGCTTGTAATAATGGCCTTTAGCATGTTAGTTGGATTAGGTGCTAATTCACTGATTTCAATCCGCTTGGGCGAACAAAAAAAAGACGAAGCTGAGCTTATCATGGGGAACGCACTGGCCCTTTTAGTCATCCTCTCTTTAACCATATCAAGTCTGGGTTTGTTTTTTTTAAAACCAATGCTAAAACTTTTTGGGGCCAGTGAAGTTGTCTTTCCTTATGCCCAGAACTATCTAAATATTATCCTTTTAGGTGCTGTTTTTCAGTCAATTGGTTTTGGAATGAACAATTTCATCCGTTCCGAAGGTTATCCTAAAAAAGCAATGCTTACAATGCTAATCGGCGCTGTTTTGAACACCATTCTCGACCCAATTTTTATTTTCATCTTTGGTTGGGGCGTGGAAGGTGCAGCCTTAGCGACAATAATATCTCAGGCAATTTCGGCAGCTTGGGTGTTGAACCATTTTCTAAGAGGAGACAGTCTCTTAAAACTAAAATCTGAAACGATCAAAATTCAGTTTCCTATAATGCTAAAAATCTTCGCCGTTGGATCTGCTCCCTTTGCCATGCAAATGGCCGCCAGTCTTTTAAATGCCATTCTTAATCGGGGGCTCAGCACCTACGGAGGCGATGTGGCTGTCTCAGGGATGGGCATAGTTATGAGTATCGCAACCCTTATCTTAATGCCTGTTTTTGGAATAAATCAAGGTATCCAGCCCATTATTGGCTATAACTATGGGGCAAAGAATTTTGACCGGGTTAAAGAAACTCTAAAATTGGGTATTCTCGGAGCAACAATTATTGTTTGTATAGGTTTTTTGGCCACCCGTCTCTTCCCTATCCAGCTCATTTCTATTTTCAACAAAGAGGATGTGGAACTTTTACAGTTTGGTACTCAAGCCTTAAAAACATACTTCATCTTTCTTCCTATTATCGGTTTTCAGATTGTCGGGGCAAATTATTTCCAAGCAATTGGGAAACCTAAACAAGCAATGCTATTGAGCCTATCCAGGCAGGTATTAATTCTTATTCCAGCACTCCTGATTCTGCCGAAATTTTATGCTTTACAGGGCGTACTGATGGCCGGTCCTGTGGCAGACTTAATTTCATCAATCATTACCGGAGCCTACCTTGTTAAAGAATATAAAGCCCTTACTAACAAACAGCAAAAAATAATAAAATCCCAACCGCAGATCAGTTAATTAAATTAAAAAAGTGATCAAAAAAACGAGAGGTTTAACCCTCTCGTTTTACGTTTGACTATATTTGTAAAAATACATCTTGTATACAACTCAAACAAACAATAAAACTCAAACCAACAAAAAAATCCGGCGACGACCTACTCTCCCAGGACCCTGCGGTCCAAGTACCATCGGCGCTGGAGGGCTTAACTGCCGTGTTCGAGATGGGAACGGGTGTGGCCCCTCCGCTAT
>DUMD01000025.1 GCA_012840065.1 Clostridia bacterium | reverse complement strand
TCTGCTGCCTTCCCGTTAAGTAAAATCAGTGCTTGTCTAGCATAAGGAAATTGGGTTGCTGTCCGAGTCAGACCCTCAACAATCTTAGCCTCTTGATCCGCCCCAATGTTCAATTTACTGAAATCGCCAACTAAATCTATCACCGCAATCTCTCTCTGAATTTCCACCTTTCCCAGTTTGATCTTTTCCGGAAGCAATGGTTTTGACCATTCATCTTCCCATTCAACCAATTCCTTTAAAGCAGCCTCCACCGGATTCCCTTCAATTTTTACTGTTCTAGTAATAGGGAGAAGATATCTACCATCCCTGGTCAACCTATAAATAACCACTTGCTGCTGTTGGGTTTCCTTGGGAACAATTGGAGAAGCTTCTGCCAATTTCAATTCCGGATTTTTCTGATTAGTTTCGGCCTTTAAATCAGACTGAAGCGGATCAGAACCGGCTACATCCAGTTCAGCAGAACTACTACACCCCACTAAAGCAAAGATCATTACCAGGCAAAGAATTAAACTTAAAAAATTTTTTGTTTTTCCAGCTAATAAAGGGAAAAACAACTTTAACACTCCTTAGAATTACTTATTTAGCTAGAATAGCACTGTTTATTTCCTAATTAGCTAACAATATACTAATCTAGTCTAATTATAGGAAATAAGAGTAAAAAGAAGGTTACAGAATCATTAAATGTCTTTAAACAATCAAGTTAGCTCATTTAATTTGATTTAGCAGTTTTTTTATGATGATCAGCTGTTTTAGGAAAAGTAATTTTAAAACTGGTTCCTTGATTAAGTTTGCTTTTTACATCAATCTTTCCACCGTGGTCAGCCACAATTGCCTGCACTATGGATAAACCTAAGCCTGTCCCTCCATATTTACGGGAACGGGCCTTTTCTACCCGGTAAAAACGCTCGAAAAGATGGGGTAATTCCTCCTCCGCTATTCCCATTCCCGTGTCCCTTACTTCCGCATACACATTATCTTCATCCTCATCCAGAGAGATAAAAATAGTTCCTCCTTCCGGAGAATATTTTATGCTATTATCAATTAAATTAATAAAAACCTGGGTGAGCCGGTCATCATCACCTATCATTTGAAAATCCTTATCCCCTAAATCGAGGCTGAACTTAATATTTGCTTCCTTTGCCTTTCCTTCAAATTGGCGAACAGCCTGCTCAACGATGGTGTTTAAACTTATCCTTTGATAGTTCAATTTAATTTTCCCCGATTCTATTAAGGAAATGTCCAACAAATCATTAACCAATCTGCTTAACCGATCTACTTCCCGGTCAATTATATCCACATAATGATTTAAATGGCTATCATCTTGTTCAGCTAATTCATCCTGTAGGGTAACAGCAAAGCCCTTAATAGTAGTAAGGGGGGTTCGCAATTCATGAGAAACATTGCTTAAAAATTCCATTCTCCTATTTTCTAAGAGACGCATCTCGGTAATATCCCTAAAAATACCTACAGCACCAAACCAATCTTCCCCTTTTCCCTTAATTGGAGCCATATGAACCCGAATCGTCCTTTCCCCTTGCCCTACATTCAGAACCAACTCTTTTATGATTACTGACCCTTCCTGTAACACTGACTTAAAAATATCCCTTAATTCAGCAAATTGTTCCTGCTTCCAACAACTTTTTCCAATAAGCTCATTCATATCCACTTTAAACAATTGCTCTGCAGCAGGATTGACAAATAAGAAATCACCCTGCTGATCAATGGCAATAACCCCATCCGCAATACTGATCAAAACCGCTGACAACTTATTCCGTTCTTCTGAGATTTCATTAATTGTTTCCTTCAGCCTACGGGACAACAAATTAAAAGTATCAGCAAGAATACCCACCTCGTCATCCTGCCTTTTCTGAATATAACAATCGAAGTCTCCCTTACTCAACTCATTAGCAGCTGCCGTAACTTCCCTTAACGGTTCAGTAACTGTCTTAGCCATGTAAGATCCCAGGCCAAAAGCCAGGATAATACTGAGAAAGGTAGTAACTAAAAATATCATGCGAAAATAATTTAAAGTTCGATCTATTTCCTTGAGGGAACTAGAAAGGTTGACTGCCCCGATAATATTATTGTTAGCAATTAAGGGAGCAGAAACATTCATAATCCGTTCCTTTCCATCTTCTAGCGAAATACTGCGCCCTATTTCGCCGGCCAGGGCCTTTTGTACTGTAGGGTTGTCCATTATTTCCCCAATTTGACTGGAAGGAAAAGCAGAATCGCCAACAACCATCCCCCGATAGTCCAAAATTCTAACTCGCACATCAACATCCTGACCAAAACGTTGGGCCAAATCATTACCTAAAAAAGTGAGTTCCGCATAATGGGAAAATACTCGGGCATGGGTAACAAGTCGTTCTTCCAAAGTTTTGATTAAATAACGCTCTAGTCCTTGGGTTAAAGAAAAATAGAAGGTTGACATAATTATTAAAGTTATAATTAAATAGGTAATTGTTAATCTCCACTTAATACCTTTCTTGATCATTTTTGCTCACCGAATTTATACCCCACTCCCCAAACCGTGAGGATGTATTTAGGTTTACTCGGCTCCTCCTCAATTTTTTCTCTTAAACGCCTAATATGGACGTCAACTGTTTTGCTATCTCCATAATAGTCATATCCCCATAATTCCCTTAACAAAGTTTCCCGGGAATAGACCTTACCGGGGTTAGAAGACAAAAATTCTAAAAGGTCAAATTCTTTAGGAGTAAGCTCTACAGGCTTGCCCCGGACAAAAACTTCCCTCCGATTCAAATCCAAATCTAAATCTGCAATCACTATCCGACCTGCTTCCTCCCGTCCTTCGTTTTGCTTGTCAATCCTCCGGAGAATAGCTTTAACCCTGGCAGTAAGTTCCCGCGGATTGAAAGGCTTGGTCAAATAATCATCTGCCCCTAATTCCAGACCAAGAATTTTATCAATATCCTCACCCTTTGCCGTCAGCATAATTACCGGAACATTGGAAAATTTTCTAATTTCTCTTAAAACTTCAAAACCGTCCAAACCAGGAAGCATTATATCTAAAATTATCAGAGCCGGACGTTCCCTTTTAGCCAGTTGGATAGCTTCATTACCGTCATAAGCGGCTATAACTTCGTAACCGGCCCGTTCCAAATTAATTTTTACAAATTCCACAATGGAAACCTCATCATCAACCAGCAGAATCTTTTCCAATCTTATCCCTCCCGTTAAAATCTTCACGGAGCAACCAATTTTTAATCATCTTATTCTCTGCAAACTCAATTTTCCCTTTAGCCTAATTCCGCAAACAACATGCCCAGAAAAATAATTAGACAACCCCAAATGCCCTTTGAGGTTAAAGCCTCTCCTGCCAGCCAAAAAGCAAATAACGCACCAAAAACCGGTTCAGTGGAGAAAATTAAAGCTGTTCTGGCCGGACTAGTAAATTTTTGAGCCCTGGTCTGAATCCAATAAGCCAAGGCGGTTGCAGCTAAACCACAAAAAACAATAGCCGCCCAGGCTGAAAACCTTAAGGGCAATGACAGTTCTCCTTTTGTTCCGGCTAAAATAAAACTAAATAGTCCTACTACCCCAATTTGTAATAGGGTAAGCATTTCTGAAGGTTCCTCCCGGGCAAATTCACCTACTGATATGATATGAAGGGCAAAGGCAAGGGCACATCCCAAAACCAGGAGGTCACCTTTGGTGAAAATCAGTTTTTCATCCAAACTAAGAAGGGCTAAACCTAAAGTAGCAAGCCCTGCCCCTACCAGAGCAGTGAAAGGAGGAAATTGTCGATTTTTTATTCCGGAAAGAATGGGAACAATAACCACGGATAAACCGGTAATGAAACCCGCCTTAGAAGCTGTAGTATATTGAAGGCCCAGGGTTTGTAAGGTATAACCCAGAAAGAGAAAAATCCCGATCAAAATACCCGAGCGCCAGGTATTTGTTTTAAACTCTTTAATTTTATCCCGAAAAATAATAGCTATAAAACCGGCGGCAATTAAAAAACGAAAACTATTAAAGGTTAAGGGTGGCACATCATTTATAGCCCTTTTGATGATGACAAAGGTAGACCCCCAAATAAAAGCAACCAGGAATAAAGCCGCATCAGCCAGCAACCTTTTACGCTGAATAACTTTCAAAGCTTTTACCTTCCTCTCTATTCTAGCAATAATTCCTACTAAACATTCTAAAATTAGCATATCCCCGCCTGATCCTTCATAAATTTTATAAAAACCACGTTAAGAGCTTTAACTATTGCTCCATTCTCTTAAGCAGAAGGGGGGATTAATTTGAAAATCTTTGTGATTAAGCTTTCCAATACAGTTAAAATAATTTTATCTCTGGTAATCGTCGGCCTTGTTTGTTTTGGAGGATACCAACTGGTCTGGCAAGGAATGGTCAAGCCCGCCTTTGCCCCTAAGTCCCCAATCTTCCAGGGCAGCCCTGAAAGCAAAAAAATTGCCTTTACCTGCAACGTGGCCTGGGGTAACGAAGAACTGCCCAAAATGCTTGATATCTTCGAAAAAAACAACATTAGAATAACTTTCTTTTTAGAAGGCCGCTGGGCAGAAAACTACCCTGAATTAGCTAAGCAATTAGCCGAAAAACATGAAATTGGCAATCATGGCTACGGCCACAAACATCATAACGCCCTTTCCTTAGAAGGAAACCTGGAAGAAATTAAAAAGGGCCAGGAAGCAATTGAAAAAGTCACCGGAATCAAAACAGTCCTATTTGCTCCCCCCTATGGGGAATGGAGCGAAAAAGTAGTTCAGGCGGCCGGAGAACTGAATCATCTTACCATCATGTGGAGCATAGACACCATTGACTGGCAAAGACCGGCCCCTACTACCATTCACCAGCGGGTAGTAGAAAAGGCCCATAATGGAGCAATTATCCTCATGCACCCAGTCGAACAAACCGTGGCTGCCCTTCCCGGAATAATTAAAGAGCTTAAAGCCGCAGGCTATGAAATTGTTCCCGTATCCGAACTACTTAAATGATAGCATAAAGATTGGAATTATTCAGTAGCGTTTTCAAAAAGAGAAAAGTAAAAGCCCTTGCTCAAAATACTGTTAAAAGATAAAAACAAGACGGACAAAGTTCGTCTTGTTTTTATTTGAGCTTAAATCATTATTAAGAAAATTTTACCGGACTTATTTGTCTAATTAAAAGGATTATACAGACATAATAGCTAACTTAACAGTTAAAAACCTGTTGGCAAATTTTCCCTTTTATTAAATTATGTAAGCGCAAACCAATAAAGGTATTAACTGCTCCTAGAATATTATAAAGAGAGGGGGGAAGGACAATTCATGAGAAAATCATGTTGCCTAATAGCCATATCCGTCCTATTTGCAATAACAGGATGTGGTAAAATGCCTGCTTCTACCAATAATATTAAGCTATTGTCCTTAAAAAAAGTAAAAACTGTACTGGCTGATAATGGCATAGAAATAATAGAAAACAAAGAATTAAATCCCGAAAAATATATTCTTAAAGGAATAAAACCAAGAATTTTTAATTTAGAAGAAGAAAAAAATACGGCTATTTTTATTTATATATTCGAGTCTATTGAAGATAGAATTAAAGCAGCTCAGGGCATATCAAACCTCAAAACAGAAAAAACTAATTCAGAACAGGAATTTAAAGAAGTTTTATTTACTGACCCTCATGGCTACAAAGCAAAAAATGTTTTAATTTTTCATGCTGCCAGAAAGGGTTTTTAAGCAGTAAGGAATATGAAAAGGCGGTTTTATTAAAACAAGTAGTATTTGAAAAGCTTAACGATACTAAAGAAATAGTTTTTAGGGGAAGAAATGAAAATTGGGAAGCAATATACCACATCAAATACTATCAATATCTTTGGGAAAACGATGAAAACATTTTGCAAACTGACAGCTATCATTATAATCAATTTAGTTTACGTTATATCGGAACAGAGGAAGTCGGTTCAATAAAAGAGATAAAATATGTAATCAAACGCAACAATAGGGAGATAAGCAGAGGTACCCTAGTTAATCCCGACGATAAGACAGCAACACTGATTAATTCAGAAGGGAGCGGAGCAATAGAACAGGCTGATGATATTATTACCATCGAAATAGAATGGCCTAGTAGAAAGGAAATTTTAAAGCTAATTAAGGCGGAAAAAAGCCCATAAAAAGCCTAGAGCTTATAAGCCTAGGCCTTCTCTTATACCCATAAATCCACCTTTATCCTGTTTATAGCAAACTTTGTAAACGATTAATTGCCTTCCGATCGGCATCCAGGATTTTTTCAGCTATTTTTCTGGCTTGGTCATCCAAATCTCCCCGCAAAATTTTTTCCGCCGCATTTATCCCCTTGGTTTCTCCTTCCAGGGCCATTTCTATAACATCGGAAGGATGAGCCTCGGGCTTTAATTCCCGGCCGATTTTAAAATCCGCCATTGTTCCCTTAAACCCCAGATTTTCATCGGGCCGCCCCCCTAAATTTTGAATATACTCTGCCAGGACAGCAATATTATTTCTATGAATATCCTGCACCTTTTGGAATACCTTTTTTACCCGCTCATCCTTTAAATGAGCAATAAAAATATTAAAAGATTCTACAGCCATATACTCTCCCTGCAATAATCGGTTGAGAGAACTTATTATTTCTTGTTTTTCGCTCATTTTAACTCTCCTTTCCACAACTTTTAGTTATTTTGTGATTAATTGAACTAAATAATTCAATAATAAAAGGAGTAAACCCATATTGGTTTACTCCTTTTGTTCTAATTAAAATAATTTAAGGGATTAACAGCCCTGCCGCCAGACCTGACCTCGAAGTGCAGGTGAGGCCCGGTGCTGGAACCGGTACTTCCCACATAGGCAATTACCTGTCCCTTACTGACAGTATCGCCGGCACTGACCAGTAACTTGGAATTATGGCCATATAAAGTGGTAATTCCTCCCCCATGATTAATAATAACCGTATAACCATAACCGTTCCTCCAGCCAGCCTCGGTCACAACTCCACTGCCAGCAGCCTTGACCGGCGTTCCTGCTTTTGCTCCAATGTCTATACCCTGATGCATCCTGCCTCCCCGGGAACCATAAGGAGAAGTTATGCTTCCCTGAACCGGCCAGATAAAAGTGCCACCACCCCGGGAAGGAAGAGATTTGGTACCCCGGCTGACAATTTCCGTAGTAGGTTCTCTAACAACCTTTTGGCCGAGAATAGTCTCTTCTTTGATGTTACCGTTTTCTCTTTTTATCAGCATAGCCAACTCAGTTAATCCCGGTACCCCTTTCTGTTTAACCTTCTTTTGCCCTGCCCAAAGGTTAGCATCTTTTTCTTCCTTTGTAGAGTAGGGAATCTCCTTCCTGACCAAGGCCCTTTCTGTAGTCAAAATTGTTAGATAAGGCGCCGGAAGCTCCAGATTTAATTCCTGGCCTATGCTCAACCGATCATCCTTCAGCTCGCTGTTAGCTTTTTTCAGATCTTCTACAGTCAGGTTATATTTTCTGGCAATAGACCAGAGACTATCTCCCTGTTCCACTAAATGCTTACGAAGCTCAATTCCCCCATTAAGCATAATCTCAGCGGCTTCATCTACTGATTTAATCTTTTGCAAGGAACAAAGACCGCTTTTCCCATCTATCCTTTCTTTAATCTCTATCTCCTCTACCGTAACATTTTCATCCTTTTCTAATCTTTCCCGGGTTATTTCTTTTATTTTTTCGATTAAAAGTTCAGCATCTTCCTGCTTTTTTACCCAAACCACCGGCTTGCCTTCTACCGATAATTGGTAAGCCATCCCCAAAAAATCCAGCTTTTCTGCAAGAATTTCTTTCCATTGTTCGGGAGTAATTACTTCTTCATTGTTAGATTTTACTTTGTTGTATTTTATTTCCTGGACAATCTTAACTTCCTCTCCAAAACTGCTCTTTGCATCAGCAAGAAGTCCTTCGATTATTGCCTCCACGTCCTCCTTTTTTTCAGCATAACCAACCACTTCACCGTCAATTGCCACCGCTAAAATCCTTTTCTGATTAGAGGACATCAAAAAACCCACGATCAAAACCACAACTAAAAAAGCAGGCCAATATTTTTTTAATGCTGCCTGCACAGACAGCCTTTTCCCCTCCATCACTTCTCTCCTTTCTTTTAATTTCCATATTTTTACTATTTGATAGAAAAACTTTTTATCCTGCCAGTTTTCTCAATTTTTCCAGAAAAGTCAGACTAGGCCTAATTATTTATTTTCCAGAAAAACTTAGACAGTTAAAAAAGGATGGGCATCCATCACCACACCCATCCTTCTTTTATTTCCCAGTTTATTTTTCCCCCTGTTCTTTCTTAGCTTCTTCAATAATTGCTTCGCTGATTTGGGCTGGTACCTCTTCATAGTGGGAAAATTCAGCTGTAAAGGAACCTCTCCCCTGGGTCATAGAGCGGAGATCGGTAGCATATTTAAACATTTCCGCCTGGGGAACCTGGGCCTTAACTACCTGCATGTTGCCCTGGGGTTCCATGCCCAGGATTCTACCCCGTTTTTTGTTTAAGTCTCCAATAATATCGCCCATATATTCATCAGGAACGGTAACTTCTACGTTCATAATTGGCTCCAATAAAACCGGTTTAGCCTGGGCCGCACCTTTTTTGAAGGCCATGGAGCTGGCAATTTTAAAAGCCATTTCCGAGGAATCTACCGGATGGAAAGAACCATCATACAAGACAGCTTTCACGTCAACAACGGGATAACCAGCTAATACTCCCTCTTCTAAAGCTTCCCTTATCCCTTTTTCTACTGCAGGAATATATTGGCGAGGCACTGCACCACCAAAAATCTTTTCTTCAAATTGGAAACCTTGTCCTGGTTCTAAAGGAGACAACTCTAACCAAACATGACCATATTGTCCTCTACCACCGGATTGTTTTTTATGTTTGCCTTCAACTTTAACAGTTGAGCGGATTGTTTCTTTATAAGGAATTTTAGGAGTTGTTAAATTAACTTCTACCCCAAATTTTTTCTGTAGTTTGCTGGTTATTACTTCAAGATGGATTTCCCCTAAACCGGAAATAAGTGTTTGTTTGGTAACATTATCTTTATGAACTTCAAAAGTAGGATCTTCTTCCGTTAAGCGGGCTAAACCGCCGCTAATCTTTTCCTCATCACCCTTGGCCTTAGGCTCAACTGCCATAGAAATGGAAGGCCGGGGAAAATCAATTGCCGGATAAACGATAGGATTATCTTTATCACATAGAGTATCGCCGGTAGCTGTTTCCTGAAGTTTGGCAACTGCAGCAATATCCCCTGCTTGAACCTCCGGAACAGGAATCTGATTTTTCCCTTTTAACAAGAAAATCTGCCCTAAACGCTCAGTCACATCTTTATTAGCATTGTAAACCTGGGAATCAGATTTGAGTGTTCCGGAAATAACCCTAAATAAAGTTAGCTTGCCCACATAGGGGTCTGCTAAAGTTTTGAAAACTAAAGCAGAAAATGGCTCGCCGGCTGAAGGTTTTCTTGTTGTTTCTTGATCAGCTTTTGGCAATTTACCCTTATATTCTTCAATGTTTGCAGGAGAGGGAAGATACTCAACAATAAAGTCCATCAAGGCTGTAATTCCGATATTTTTTAAAGAAGAACCGCACAGCACAGGACAGACTTTGCCTGAAGCCAGTGCTTTCTTTAAACACAAAGCAACCTCTTCATTAGTTAACTCTTCACCTTCTAAATACTTCATCATCAGCTCATCGTCTTCTTCAGCCACAGCATCAACCAACATCTCCCGATAACTCATGGCTTCGTCCAACAAATCAGCCGGAATTTCACCTTCATTAGGAGTATATGCTTTCATTTCAACCAAATCAACAATACCTTTAAAGGAGTCCTGAGAACCTATCGGCAGCTGAACTGGAACAACATTATTACCGAAAATTTCCCTTGCTGTATCTAAAACTTTATAAAAATTGGCATTTT
>DUMD01000024.1 GCA_012840065.1 Clostridia bacterium | reverse complement strand
GTATAGAGTTGATAAAACATCATCCTGGAGCAGATCCGGCTGCTGTTGCTTTTGATGCGATTCAGGCGGCGAAAGCTAGAAAGGCGGATTTATTAATTATCGATACAGCTGGTAGGCTGCATACAAAAACTAATCTAATGGAAGAAATGAAAAAGATTGAGCGAGTTATTAAGCGTGAAATTCCGGATGCTCCTCATGAAGTTCTTTTAGTCTTAGATGCTACAACTGGTCAAAATGGTTTAGCCCAAGCAAAAATGTTTACAGGAGCAGTTGGGGTTAGTGGTTTAATTCTTTCCAAATTGGATGGTACAGCTAAAGGCGGGATAACCATTGCAATTGGTAATGAGTTGAAGATACCGGTAAAATATATCGGTCTAGGGGAAAAAATAAATGACATAAAAGAATTTGATCCTAATGAGTTCGTAGATGCTTTATTTGCTTAAATTTTGCATTGACAAAGAAAAATGGTTAGGTTAAAATATCCACGTCAAGTGTAATTACTTGACAGCCGGTGGTGAACTTATAATGGATAAAGTGTTTAGGATCGGCTTGTTAGCTGATTTTTATGGAGAATTATTGACGGAGAAGCAGAAAAAATTAATTGATATGTATTACAGTGATGATTTGTCACTTACGGAAATTGCTCAAGAATTTAAAATAAGTAAGCAAGCTGTCTTTGATATTCTGAAAAGGGCGGAAAAAAGTTTAGAAGAATATGAAGAAAAATTAAGACTAGTAGAAAGATTTCAAAAGCAGCAGAAAAAATTGGATGAGGCTTTACAGCTAGTTAATAAACTCCTGCTTCAAGTCGGGGATTTATTGTCCGAGTCTCAGCTTGTTCAAATAAATGCGATAAAAGGTCTTCTAACTGATTTGGTTCGTGAAGCTATTGAATGAGGGTTTAATAGTTGCAGGGAGGTAAAATAATGCTATTTGAAGGTTTGGCCGCAAAATTGCAGGAAACCTTTCGTAAATTAAAGAATAAGGGTAAGCTAACGGAGCAGGATGTAAAAACTGCTCTTCGTGAAGTGAGATTATCTTTATTAGAAGCAGATGTTAATTTTAAGGTGGCTAAAGATTTTATTGCCAGGGTACAGGAAAAAGCTGTAGGACAAGAAGTTCTTAACAGTCTTACCCCGGCTCAGCAGGTTATAAAGATAGTTTATGAGGAATTAACCGAGTTAATGGGTGGAAGCCAAAGCAAATTAAATATTGTTTCTAAACCTCCAACGATTATTATGTTGGTGGGTTTACAAGGGGCAGGAAAAACTACTACAGCAGGTAAATTGGCTAATTATCTTAAAAAACAAGGTAAAAATCCCTGCCTTATTGCTGCTGATATCTATCGTCCTGCTGCCATTAAACAATTGCAGGTGGTAGGAGAACAGGCAGAGGTGCCTGTCTTTACAATGGGGACTCAAACTAATCCTGTTGATATTGCTAAAGCAGGAATAGAATATGCCAAGTCCCGGGGACATGATTTGGTTATTTTAGATACCGCAGGTCGGCTTCATATTGATGAGGAGTTAATGGAAGAATTATTGCTTATTAAGCAAACTGTTAAACCTCATGAGATTTTATTGGTAGTGGATGCAATGACCGGGCAGGATGCAGTAAATGTTGCAGAATCTTTTCATGCCAAGCTTGGAATTGACGGCATAATCATGACCAAATTAGATGGAGATTCCAGGGGAGGAGCTGCTTTATCAGTCAAAGCTATTACCGGCAAGCCGATAAAATTTGCAGGAATGGGAGAAAAACTTGATGCCTTAGAACCATTTCATCCCGATAGGATGGCTTCAAGAATTTTGGGCATGGGAGATATGCTGTCTTTAATTGAAAAAGCTCAAGCTAGTATTGATTTGGAAAAAGCACAAAGTTTAGAAAAAAAATTACGTAATCAGGAATTTACTTTAGAGGATTTTTTAGATCAGTTACAACAGGTCAAGAAGATGGGGCCTTTAGATCAACTTATGGGAATGATTCCCGGAATGAGTAAAATATCTAAAGGACAGGACCTATCCTTTAACGAGAAAGAAATGATAAAAATAGAAGCTATTATCAATTCGATGACTAAAGAAGAAAGACGAAATCCTTCTATAATAACTGGAAGTAGAAGAAAAAGAATTGCTATGGGTAGCGGAACAAAAGTACAGGATGTGAATAGACTGTTAAAACAATTTGAACAGACTAAAAAGCTAATGAAACAGTTTTCTCAAAATCGGGATAAAATAGCTAAACGAGGGGGATTTCCCTTTTTTAGATAACTGTTATATTTGTATTTAGATTAAGAAGGAGGTGAAATAATGGCAGTAAAAATAAGATTGAAAAGAATGGGAGCAAAGAAAAGACCATTCTATAGATTGGTTGTATCAGATTCTAGATTTCCTCGAGACGGCCGTTTTGTAGAGGAATTGGGATATTATAATCCAATCGCTGAACCGCCGGTTATTAAAATCGACGAGGAAAAAGCTTTACAATGGTTGAATGATGGTGCACAACCTTCAGATACTGTGAAAAGCTTACTTAAAAAGGCTGGTATTATGGAAAAATTTTATGCATCTAAACAGAAGATAGTTCAAGAGTAGGTCACCGTTTAGGAGGTGTTCCTGGTGAAAGAATTGGTAAAGTTGATTGCCCAGTCTTTGGTTGATAAACCAGAGGAAGTAGTTATATCTGAGGTAGAAGGTGAGAAAACACTAATCCTTGAGCTAAAAGTAGCCCAGGAGGATATGGGAAAGATAATTGGTAAACAAGGCAGAATAGCAAAAGCAATTAGAACAGTTGTTAAAGCTGCTGCTGCCAAAAAAGGTAAAAAAGTTATTGTGGAGATTGTACAGTAATTAAAAAGGTTAGAAGGTTTACCCCTTCTAACCTTTTTAAGATAATAACTCTTTTACTCGGTAGTGAATTTTTTATGTTTTTTATAAAGGATAATTTTTAGTTAGTTTAAGGCTGATTTTTTATTTTTGTTTACTATGATATTGTAGTTATGGCCAAGAAATTTTTGTTGATAGCTAAGGAAATTTAGGCTTGGTGTTAAGAATTTTTCATTGTTTTTATAGTTCCTAATTGCTTGGAGGGAGGATTCCGTGCCTAATATAACTATTAAAAGGCCGGTTATAATAAAAATAAAGGTTACTGAAAAATTTAAATCCGAAACTATTGAGCAGATAGAAAAAGCTTTGGAGAGGGTAAATTTAGAAATAGAGCAAATTGAGTTTCAGGAAAAAAGAATATCTTATAATGCGGAAAAACAGTTAAAACAACGGTACTTGAATTTGAGACAGCAAATGGAAGAAGAGAAGAAAAAACGCTTGGAGTTAAAAACTAAACTCCTAGAAAAGATAGAAGAAGTAAAAAAATGGGAAATAGGTTTGGAAGTCATTGAAGGCACTATGGAAAGTTTGGTCGAAGTAAAAGAAGGAGACGACTGGGATAGGATAATGAAATCAGAAATTATTATTGAAGATGGGAAAGTAATAGAAATTAAGTGAGGGGGAGAATGATTGGAAACACTAATCAAAATAGGAGAGATCGTTGCTCCTCATGGAATTAAAGGAGAAGTTAAAGTTGTACCTCTAACAGATTATTTGGAAAGATTTAATAGTTTAAGATCAGTTTTTTTAACAAAATTTGAGAAAAATTTGGAAGAAAAATTGTCGAGGGTTGAAATTGAGTCTTTTAGGTTGCATAAACAATTTCTTATTATGAAGTTTAAAGGAATAGATGATCCGGATACAGCCCAAAGTTTAAGAGGTAATTATCTTTGCATTTTACCCCAAGAGAGATTTCCTCTTCCCCCAGGGACTTATTATTATGATCAGATTATTGGTTTAACCGCAATAAACAGGAATGAAGAGGTACTGGGTGTGATAACGGATATCTTTCGAACAGGAAGTAATGACGTGTATGTGATTAAAACTAATGAACTGACGAAATCAGGAAAACCTAAAGAACTTTTGTTCCCTGCTTTAAAGTCTTTAGTTGAAAAGATAGATTTGGAAAATAAAAAAATCTATCTTAATTTCCCTGAGGAGTTAAGATAGATTTTGACCTGGAGCGATTTGTATGAAAATTGATATTATAACCTTATTTCCGACTATGTTTGAAAAACCTTTTTCAGAAAGTATAATTGGCCGGGCCAGAAAAAATAAAATTGTCGATATCACGATTTGGAATTTAAGGGATTTTAGTACAAACAAGCATAAAACGGTGGATGACTATCCTTTTGGTGGGGGAGGAGGAATGATACTTGCTCCGGAACCCTTTTTCCGTGCTGTTGAACATATAAAGCAGGTTAACCGTAACCTTTTTTTACCAAGAGGAAAGATAATTCTGATGAGTCCTCAAGGCGAAAGGTTTAATCAAAAAAAAGCAGTCGAATTAAGTCATTATGATCATTTAATTATTCTATGCGGACACTATGAAGGTTTTGATGAAAGAATAAGGGAATACTTGGCAGAAGAAGAAATATCTATAGGAGATTATGTCTTAACGGGTGGAGAATTACCTGCTATGGTAGTGGTAGATTCAGTAGTGAGATTACTGCCTGGTGTTTTAGGAAACAGTGAAGCAACAGAAGAGGATTCTTTTTCCAGGGGGTTGTTAGAGTATCCCCAATATACAAGACCACGGGATTTTAGAGGATATTTGGTTCCTGATGTGCTTTTGTCAGGCAATCACAAGGAAATTGCCAGATGGCGTCGGGAACAATCTTTACTCAGAACCCTAAAAAGGCGGCCTGAGATGTTAGAAAATTGTGAGCTTACTAAAGAAGATATAGAGTTTTTAAAAAAATTAAAAATAAAGGGAACAGCAAGTAATAATGAATCAAGGAAGAAGGAAAATATATAGATTGTAAACATTTTCAATTTATGCTATAATACAAAATGTTGAAAACGGGCGGTCCGCTGTTCGTGCTGAAACGATTATGAACGTCTAGGAGGAAGGAGGGAATTTTAGTGGATCTTGTAAAAATGGTTGAACAGGAGCATTTGAAAAACGATATTCCAAATTTTAAAGCAGGTGATACTGTAAAAGTACACGTAAAGGTTGTGGAAGGTAATAGACAACGTATCCAGGTGTTTGAGGGGATTGTAATCCGCCGCAAAAATGCTGGTATTAACAGTACGTTTACGGTACGTCGTGTGTCTTATGGTGTGGGTGTTGAGAGAACCTTCCTACTTCACTCCCCTATGATTGATAAAATTGAGCTGGTTAAAGAAGGTCTAGTAAGAAGGGCTAAATTGTACTATTTAAGAGGATTAAGGGGCAAAGCAGCAAGAATCAAGGAAAAACGTAGTAATTAGGTAGTTAAATAACTTAAAAGGTTGAAAGGGACTGCTAATCAGTCCCTTTTTTGACATTTGCATCTAGAATGAAATAATTAAATTAATAGTTGTAAAAAACAAGGGAAAGCTTATAAATAAGGCGTAAATATAATAGAAACAAAGCTATTAGGAGTGGAGGGGTAAAATAATGGAGGAAGCGAAAAGAAGTGAAACTGTGTCAGATTTAAGGTTCTTTTCTATTGGCATTATTCTTATGTTATTACTTCTAGTTAGAGGTACTGTTTTAGATCTTAGTATCGTCCAAGACAGTTCAATGGAGCCTACTTTAAAACCGGAAGAACATTTAATTATAAATAGATTGGCTTATATTTCCGGCAAACCTCAACCTGGAGACCTTGTTTCAGTAATTATAACTGAACCTAGGGCTCGATATGGTATAGTTACACTTAAAAGAATTGTTGCTGTTGGCGGTCAAACCGTGGAAATTAAAAATGGCCGATTATATGTTGATGGAAAAGAGTTTATTGAACCCTATTTAATTGAACAAACCGTTGGAGAATATGGACCAAAAACGGTTCCACCAGATCACTATTTTGTTTTAGGTGATAATAGAAATTACAGCATGGATAGTCGTTCTTCTGAAATAGGTTTTGTTTCCTCAGAAGCTATAAGGGGGAAAGCTTTCTTTGTTTATTGGCCTTTAAAATCTGTAAGGATGTTGTAGTACTTATTAAATTAGTGGTAAACTAAGATAGTAACTTTTCTGATTTATTGCCGCTATCACTGATAGTAGTAACTTTACTACGAGGGGAGAATACCAAAATGGGGTTACATGAACAACAGAATCAGGCAAAGGAATTTGTAAAGACAATTGTTATAGCGGTTATGATAGCACTTTTTGTCAGAATGTTTGTTTTAGAGATCTATTTGGTTGATGGTACTTCAATGTATCCAACTTTGGATGATAATGAATATTTATTTGTAAACAAATTTATTTACCGTTTTAGAGAACCTAGAGTGGATGAAATTATTGTTTTTAAATTCGCTGGAGACGAAGAAAAAGATTTTGTTAAAAGAATAATTGCTATCGGTGGACAAACTGTTGAAATAAAGAATGGACAAGTATTGGTGGATGGAAAACCTAGATATGAACCCTACATTGCAGAGCAAACCCTTGGTCATTATGGACCGGTAACGGTTCCGGAAGGAAAATATTTTGTCTTGGGAGATAACCGCAATCATAGTTCGGATAGTAGATTTCCTCAGGTAGGTTTTATTAATCCAGAAGCTATTGAGGGGAAAGCTTTCTTTGTTTTTTGGCCTTTAAGTTCGATGAAAAAGCTATAATAAGTAAAGTGTAATAAAATATATTGTTTAGGTGGTGGCCTGAATTTGATTCAATGGTATCCGGGGCATATGGCTAAAGCAAAAAGGAATATTCAGGAACATCTTAAATTGGTTGATTTGGTGATTGAGCTATTGGATGCTAGAATTCCTTATAGCAGTCAAAATCCTGATATTGCAAGTATTACAGAAAAAAAACCACGGATAATTGTGCTTAATAAAGCTGATTTAGCTTCTCCAGAGATTACAGAAGAATGGATAGAATATTTTCAAAAACAATCGTTAATTGCTGTTCCTGTTGATTCCCAGCGTGGAATAGGCTTAAATATGCTTACTAAACAAATAAAAAATTTAATGAAAGATAAATTAGAATATTGGAAAAAAAGAGGGAGAAAACCCAGGGCTTTTAGAGCTATGGTTTTGGGTATTCCTAATGTAGGTAAATCTTCATTAATAAATCGCTTTGCTAAAAAGAAAAGTGCAAAGATAGGTGATAGACCCGGGATTACTAAGGGATTGCAGTGGATTAAATTTTCCGGTGATTTGGAATTATTAGATGTTCCTGGCATACTTTGGCCTAAGTTTGAAGAAGAGGAGGTAGGATATAAATTAGCTTTGACCGGTGCTATTGCTTCTCATTTATTTGATCCGGTTGAAATGATAAATCATCTTATTTTATATCTTCCTACTCAGCAAAAAGAGGAAATTCTGAAACAGTATGATCTAACAGGTAAAGATCAGGTAGACATAACAACTCTTTTGACTAGCTTTGGAAAATCTAGAGGTTTTCTGATGCAGGGAGGAGAAGTAGACTTAGACAAGTCAGCACGGAATTTTCTACTTGATTTTCAGAAAGGCAAATTAGGTCGTATTACCTTAGAACAACCTAAAAAATAAAAAATAATTATTTTCCTACTAACCTCATTGCTTACGGTGATGAGGTTAGTTTTTGTCTGTTAAAAGAAAATCTTTTGTATTTTTTAGTAGTCATCGAGAGCTTTAAATGATAACATAGATACAAAACCAGCTAATAAAATGGGGGAAGATTGTATGCAGAATTTTGATATGATGACGGTGAAGGAAATAAAGGAGTGGTTAAACCAAAATTCTTTTAGAATTACAACTGCAATCCTTGGTCGGTTGAGATCCGATCCCAGGTGCGGCGTTAAAAATCTGGCTAAGCAGTGGGAAAAAGAGTTGAAAAAAAAACTACTGGAAAGTGAACGTCTGCATCATCTTTATAGATATGAAGCTGAAGTTAAACAGCGCGGTTATAAAATTATCGCAGGAGTGGATGAAGCAGGCCGGGGACCTCTAGCTGGTCCTCTAATTGCTGCTGCAGTGATTCTTCCTCAGGATTGTCTAATCGAGAATTTGAATGATTCTAAAAAATTAACTCCTCGCCAAAGAGATAAGCTTTATATTGAAATCATTGAAAATGCCATTGCTTATGGTATTGGCCAGGTTAGTCATGAAATTATTGACCAGATTAATATTGTTCAAGCTACTTATTTAGCTATGGAAAAAGCAATAAATAACTTAAAAATTTATCCTGAATATTTATTGGTTGATGGTTTAACAATTCCCGGTCTTTGTATCGCTCAAAAGGGGATTATAAAAGGGGATCAAAAAAGTGCAAGTATTGCTGCTGCTTCAATTTTGGCAAAGGTAACAAGGGATAGAATTATGGAAAAAATGGACCTCCTTTATCCGGGGTATGGATTTGCCCGCCATAAAGGGTATGGTACTAAAGAACATCTCTTAGCTCTTAAAAGGTTGGGAGTGAGTCCTATCCATCGCAAAAGTTATGAGCCTGTACAACAAATATTGAACTCAAAAACTGTCAGCAATACATAAAATTTATTCGTCGGCTGTTAATGATTTCATCCCCCTTCATTTTAAGAGGGGGGTGAATCATATCTTTAAATAAATTTTCCTGCTGCCAGATAAATTTTTTATTTTGCCCTAGATATTAAAGATTAGGTTTACCAAAGGTGGTGAATTTATGATAAATTCACTGAATTTAGTTTTTACCGGCCAGATTTTCAATTCAACAGATAATTATGACCTTCTTTTTAAATATGTAAACCAGCCGGTATCCTTAACTATTTTAGAGGTTGAAGGTGAAAAAATTCTTTTAAGTTTGAAAGGGTTGGTATTTTCTGCCCAAGTAACTGGATTTATTGAAGGAAAAGACTTTTTTCCCGGTAAGAAGTTTTTTGCTATCGTTACTGGTATTAACCGGCAAGGTCAGGTTATGGTGCGGATATTAGATGACTTGGGACTTGGGCAGGCTAATAATTCTGCGCTTGATTTTCTGAAAAACACTAGGGGGCAAAGTGATTTTAACCAGGTTCTTAAAACTTTGGATTTGCCTGACAATGATTTAACTAAAAAAATAGTGGAGTTGATGTACAATAGTAAAATGCCTTTAATGAGGGACAACATATCACTAGTTGCCCGTTGTGCTGTTAAAAACAGTAGGCATGACGACAGTTATTTGAAAGAATTAATTCAAACTTTGGCTTTCTGCCAAGAAAGAGGAATACCTTTAAATAGTAAGTTGCTTAGCTTAATAAACGAAGTTAAAAATAATAAAACCAATCTGGCTTCATCGTTAGCTGTGCTTAAGAAGGTCTTATTTTTAGAATCACAGATAGATAAAGTAAAAAATAATTCTGCAATGGATGAACTCAACTGGCTTTTAAAAGAATTGATCGATACCTTCGAGCCAAAGGCAGAAAATTTTAAGACTAAACTAAAGATATTAGGGATTATTTCTAATGAAGATCAGACTGTTAGTGAAATTCAAAATTTGATGGAGAGGGAAAGAAGGGTAGAAAAGCAGGTAGAAAAACAGGTAGAAAAACAGGTAGAAAAACAGTTGTTATCTGTTCTTATTGATGTTTTAAATGAAACCTCGGCAGTTTGGAAAATGAGCAATCCAGAGCAAGAACAAGCTTCAGAAAAAATAATCAAACAAATTATCGAACATTTATTTGCCCAAAAATTGATTAATCTTCCTCCATTAAAAACAGGAATCAAAGATGATTGGAATCAGCTTGTGTTTGTTATCCCATTTTATTATGAATTTAAGGAAAGAGAAGCAAAAATAGAGTTGAAATTTAAAAAAAGGATTAAAAACAGTGGACAGCAAAATGTTTTTAGGGTGACTATGCAACTAGAATTAGATAGATTGGGGTTTATACAAATAAATATTAGTTGTAATGATCAAAAAGAGCTTATAATTCATTTTGGTTTAAAAAATAAAGAATATCTGGAATTGTTAAGACAATCATTGCCTGGTTTAAACAGCGTTTTTAATAAGCTTGGTTATTTTAACAATAAAATTTATTGTACAGAAATGAAATTTTCAGATGGTCTTGAGAAAAGGCTAGATGACCCGGATAAAATACAGTATAATTGGATTGATCTTTCGGTTTAATTATTAAGTCAAAATTGAGTCAAAGAGGTCGAGAAAATGACTAATGATAATCAATCATTTTATCGTAAAGCAGTGGCATTGTCCTATGATTCTGAGACTGATAATGCACCAAGGGTTGTTGCTTTAGGTAAAGGGATCATAGCAGAAAAAATTATTAGTATTGCTGAAGAATATGGAATTACAGTACATAAAGATAAAGAATTAGTTGATAAATTATTAAAACTTCAATTAGGTGAGGAAGTGCCACCTGAGTTTTACCGGGTTATTGCTGAAATATTTAGTTTTATTTTTACCCTAGAGGACGGGCTAAAAGATAAAACAGACTAGTTTTTGTTTGCGGAGGGTAGGAAATGAGAAAGGTTGCAATGGCTTTGGTTAAACCAGGCGAAAAACTGGCTAAAACCATATACGGGGCAGATGGAACAGTGCTTTTAAGTGCGGGAATCCAGCTTAAAGAGAGGTATATTAAAAGACTGAAGGATTTTGGAATACCGTATGTATATATTGAAGATAGTATATCGGAAGGAATTGTGGTTCCGGATTTAGTTCAAGAAACAACCCGCATTGAGTCAGTAAGAATAATGAGAGAAAGTTTAAAGAACGTTCAGTTAAATGGTAAATTAACTAGCAAAGACCTTAAACAAATAAAAAAAATAGTTAATGATATTGTTGATGAGATTCTGTATAATAAGGGTGTGCTTATAGGATTATCCGATATTAGAGCGGTAGATGAGTATACTTACGGACATAGTGTAAATGTTTGCGTGATGTCTACAGTTATTGGTATTGCCTTAGGATATAATCAACTAAGGTTAAGGGATTTAGCTTTAGGTGCCATACTTCACGATGTGGGAAAGTGTAAAATTCCTAAAGAATTGATTAATAAACCTGGTACTTTAACTAAAGAAGAATTTGAGCTGATAAAGACCCACCCTGAAGAAGGATTTAATATTATTCGACAGCATGATGAAATTAGCAGTTTAGTTGCTCATGTTGCTTACCAGCATCATGAGCACGTAGATGGAACAGGATATCCTCGAAGTCTTAGTGGTAAAGATATTCATGAATTTGCTAAAATTGTTGCTTTAACCGACGTTTATGATGCCTTAGTAACGGATAGACCATATCGAAAGGGAATTTTACCGCACGAAGCGGCTGAAATTATTATGGCCAGTAGTGGAACCCATTTGGAGGAAAAGATAGTAACTACTTTTCTGAGAAACATTGCTCTCTATCCTAATGGATCAATTGTGCGACTTACTACGGGACAAGTAGGAATAGTTGTTGATCAAAATAGAGGCGCTAATTCCAGACCGATTGTGAGAATCATTGATAGTGAAGAAGAAATTGATTTGACTAAGCACTTAAATGTGCTTATTACTGAGGTGATTGAAATATAGGTGGGTGATAATTTGTCTAAAAATTTTTTTGGTAGATATGGAGAATCTTTAGCTGAAGGTTTTTTAAAGCAAAAGGGATATAAAATTGTGGATAGGAATTATCGCTGCAAATATGGGGAAATTGATTTGATCGCTTATGATAAAAAATGTTTGGTGTTTATTGAGGTAAAAACAAGGAGTAGTTTAGCTTTTAGTTACCCTTCAGAAGCTATTACTGGCTTGAAAAAAAGAAAAATAATCCAGACTTCTCTTAATTATATCAAGGAAAAAGGTTTAAAGGATGTCAATTGCCGCTTTGATGTAATTAGTATAGTTTCCTCACCTCAGCAGTTGCCGGGTAATGAATTGATAGAATTAATAAAAGGAGCTTTTGATAGTACTTCCTGCGGATATTATTTGTAAACGCACTAATTATTGGGAAAATAAAGGAGGCTTAGATTATGAAAGATTTGGTGATAGATTTCCATATCCATATTATGAGCGAATATGACCCGGTTCAACCTTGGGTTATGGAATGGATTAACAGTTCATATCAAAAACAACCTAGATTGAGCTTAGATACTTATTCTGATCCAGCAAAATTTGTTCAGCATTTAAAAGAATCTGGAGTTGATTACGGAGTTGTTTTGGCAGAGCAAAGTCCCATAACTACGGGGATTATAACTAATGAGAAAGTAGCAGAGTTTTGTTCAGATTATGAAGAGTTGATTCCTTTTGCCAGTATAAATCCCTTTTTGTTGCCTAATCCGGCTAAAGAGCTTAAACGTTTAATTACGCAATATGGATTTAAGGGGCTGAAACTATATCCTACTTATCAACATTATTATCCTAATGATTCTTCTATCTATCCTATTTATGCAGTTGCTGAAGAGTATCAAATACCGGTTATGCTGCACATGGGCTCCTCAATATTTAAAGGTTCTCGTTTAAAATATGGTGATCCTCTTTATTTGGACGATGTTGCTGTAGATTTTCCTGATCTAAAAATTATTATTGTGCATAGCGGGAGAGGTTTTTGGTATGACCGGGCTTTTTTCTTGGCTAAACTTCATGAAAATGTTTTTATGGAAATATCTGGCTTACCACCTCAAAAATTATTAACCTATTTCCCAGAATTCGAAAGAAATGCTGATAAAATAATTTTTGGTTCAGACTGGCCTGGTATGCCTGATATTGCGGAGAATATAAAAACAATTAGACAATTGCCTCTATCAGAGGAAAGTAAGAAGAAGATTTTAGGCAGAAATGCGGCAAAAATATTAAATTTAATTTAGGCCAGAAGGGTAGAAGATTTTATGTTTGATTTAAACTTAGAATCTGTTTTTAAGTTACAGGAAAGTTTTGAGTGTAATAGATGCGGCAAATGCTGTCGGAATTTGCCAGGTTTCTTTTTGCCCGGCGATGATGAAGCTATTCAAAAATTAGCTCGTTTTTTAGGAATTGATGAAAGTGCTTTAACAAGTAAGTACTTAGTTATGGATTATAGGCAGCCTTTTGGGGAGAAATACTGGTTTTGGACGCCGGCAGTTATTTCTAAGGAAGGTAAACGCCTTGTTCCTCTTTCTAATAAAAATGGGGATTTCTATCGGGAAGACTCTCAAAAAATTTATTGTTCTCAAGATAAATACCCCTTTGTGGTTTCACAGATAACTGCTGCCGGGGGACATTGTATATTCTGGGATGATAGGTCGCATAAGTGTATCATTCATCCTGTTAAACCTACATCCTGCAGGCTTTTTAACTGCCGACAACAGAAAATTAATCTGAACAATTGGCTTTACTATCATTATTTTGGAGGAAGACCTGAACAACCGCCGAAAATAAAAAAGATTTCATATGAAGAATGGGGAATTTGTTGGGATTTTTATTGTCCATGCTGCGGTGAGGATGAGGTGGAACAGATTGGCAGGCAATTTTTAACGGAAGATACTAAGGGCTACAGCCAAAGATGTAATAATTGTGGGTATGAATTTTTAGTCTATTGAGTAAAGACAAAAATCTTTTCCTTAAAAACATTTTGGGTTTTTTCTATAATCATGCAGGAATTTTTAATAAAAAGACGAATAAAAGAGAGATATAACTTTTTGTGTTTTACAAAAATGCTCTTAGTTTTAGAGCAATTTTTTTGAGTTAGGGAAAGGAGAATAGGGCGAGATGAAAGGAAAAAAATTAGGAGGTATTTTTTTAATTGCAGTATTGTTAATAGGTCTAATAAGTGGATGTTCTTCTCAGCCATCAGAAAATGGTAGTACAGGCGATACAATAAAAATTGGCTTTTTAGGAGCAAAAACCGGAAATGTTGCTACTTATGGGATTAATACTTTAAAAGGAATGAAGTTGGCGGCGGAAGAGATAAACAATGCCGGCGGTGTATTAGGAAAGAAAATTGAAATAATTGAAGCTGATAATAGAGGCGACCGCACTGAAATTGCTAATATAATGCAGAAATTTATAACTAAGGATAAGGTTGTTGCTGTTATTGGAGACCCTACCACCGGTGGGACTAAGGTTGCGGCACCGATTGCCCAGTCTAATCAGGTTGTTCTTTTATCGGCAGGTGCAGCCGGGGAAGGAGTTGTAGAAATAGGCGATTATATTTTTAGAAATACTTTGCTCGATTCAGTTGCTGCTCCTATCACGGCAAAATATGTTATTGAAGAATTAAAATGGGATAAAGCGGCTTTAGTTACATCACTGAATAATGATTTTAGTGTGGGATTGAGTAAAATTTTTGCTAAAGCTATAAAAGAGCTTGGTGGAGAGATTGTCATTGAAGAAAGTATTCAGGATGGGGATACGGATTTTAGTGCGCAGGTAACTAAGATTAAAGAGGCTAATCCGGAAGTTATCATTTTTACAGGTTATTATACTGAAGCGGCATTATTCTTACAAGAAGCCCGTAGGCAAGGACTAGAGGCAAAGATGGTTGCTGGCGATGGTTGTCTTTCTCCTGACTTGATTAAACTGGGCGGCGATGCAGTTGAGGGTTCGTTTGTGTACTGTGGTTTTTCACCTGATCAACCAACAGCCGAAACCCAAAAATTTATCGAGGCTGTAAAGGGAAAATATAATGAAGAACCGGATATGTTTGTGGCTCAGGGGTATGATGCGGTTAAAATTTTAGCCGCTGCAATGGAAAAAGCTAATAGTATAGATCCTAAAGTATTTAGAGATGCATTAGCCCAAACTAAAAATTTTCCCGGAGTTTCCGGTGTTACTACTTTCAGAGAAAACCGGGAACCTATAAAGAGTCCAGTATATCTTTTAACTGTAAAAGATGGTAAATTTACTTTACAGGCTAAACTTCCGGTTAAGCTAGAACAATAGGCTTAAAATTGGATAGCAGCAAAATGCTTCGACTGCTATGCTGCTATCTTTTTAATTCACTTTGGAGGAGATAAAATGTTTTTACAGCAGCTCATTAATGGTATTACTCTTGGCAGTACTTATGCTTTAATCGCACTTGGCTATACTATGGTCTATGGAATTATCCAGTTAATTAACTTTGCCCATGGAGAAGTATATATGGTTGGTGCATTTACCGGACTAATATTTGTAAATATGTTTGGAGCCAATATTGCTCTAGCTATTTTAGGGGCTATGATCTGCTGTATGTTGCTCGGGGTTTTAATAGAAAGAATAGCATACCGTCCACTACAAGGTTCTTCAAGATTGTCAGCTTTGATAAGTGCAATTGGGGTATCTATATTTTTATCTACTTTGGTGGTTTTAATTAGGGGGCCTCAGACAACCAGTTATCCTCAGATGTTTAAAATAGTTTTATATCAGGTGGGACCAGCGAAAATTTCTAATTTACAAATTTTAATCATGATTATTTCTGCTATTTTAATGATAGCTCTTCATTTAATAGTGCAGAAAACTAAGGTTGGAAAAGCGATGCGTGCCTGTGCCCAAGATCAGGATGCAGCTCGTTTAATGGGGATATCTGTAGAAAAAATTATTTCGCTGACTTTTGCTCTAGGTTCTGCTTTGGCAGCTGCGGGAGGAGTTTTAGTAGGTATTTATTTTAATGCGGTTTTTCCTACTATGGGAATGATGGCAGGAATGAAAGCCTTTTCAGCAGCAGTGTTAGGAGGTATCGGCAGTATTCCAGGGGCTGTTTTAGGTGGTTTGTTTTTAGGTATTGCCGAGGTTTTCGGGGTAGCATATTTATCATCTTCTTATCGGGATGCTATCGCTTTTAGTATTCTTATTTTAGTATTATTAATTAAACCAACGGGGTTATTAGGAAAGCCTATTCAAAAGAAGGTGTAGTAAAAGATGTTTAATGCTTATTATTTACAAGTACTAGTAGTTGTGGGAATAAATACTATATTAGCTCTTGGGCTAAACCTTATTACTGGGATTACAGGACAGTTGTCCCTAGGACATGCAGCTTTTATGAGCATTGGTGCATATACTTCTGCTATTTTATCCCTTAAGTATCAGCTTCCTTTTGCGGTAGTTTTACTTAGTGGTGCTTTTATGGCTGCATTTTTTGGAATAATACTTGGTTTTCCTACTTTAAGATTGAGTGGTGATTATTTAGCTATTACAACTTTAGGCTTTGCGGAAATTACAAAAGTAGTTTTATTAAATATGGAGAGTGCGGGTAAAGCTCTTGGGTTGGCTGGTATACCTCAAAAAGCTAATGTTTATAACGTTTATGTTCTAGTTATAGTTGTTGTCTTTGCTTTAATCCGTTTGATTAATTCTAGAGTTGGTAGGGCGTTTCAGGCGATAAGGGAAGATGAAATAGCTGCTGAAGCAACAGGCATACCGATTACCCGCTATAAGATAATGGCTTTTGCTATTGGTTCTTTTTTAGCTGGTTTAGGCGGGGGGTTGTATGCTCACTATCTTACTTATATAAATCCAACGGATTTTGGTTTTCTTAAATCAATAGAAATATTAAATATGGTTGTTTTAGGAGGAATGGGAAGTATTCCAGGCTCAGTCTTGGGAGCATTAATTTTAACTGTAGTTCCTGAAATGCTACGCTTTGTTCAGGATTATCGAATGCTATTTTATGGTGTAGTTTTAATATTCCTGATGATATTCCGTCCCAATGGTTTATTAGGTGGGGTTAGTTTAACAAAAATGTTATCAACAAGAAAAAGGAGAAATTTAGAAACTAACAATTGATTAATCTACTTTTAGTAAGTAGATTAATATGCTACAATATTAAATAATTTTAACCTATTGCCGAAAGCGAGGTGAAATAGTTATAATATGTAATTAATTTGCCACCATTATTAATAATTATACAGAGAAAAGGAGGTAATTTTTAATGCAAAAGCTTAGAAAACTAGTATGGATATCTTTATTACTAATGGTTGTTTTAGTTTTCACTGGCTGTGGCCAGCAGGGAGAAACTTCCAAACAAGATGAAGAAACAATTAAAATCGGTACGGTAGGTCCTCTTTCCGGGGATACAGCAACCTATGGTGTAAGTACTAAAAACGGTGTTGAAATTGCAATTGAGGAAATAAATAATAGTGGTGGTATTAACGGAAAGAAAATTACTTTAATTCCTCAAGATTCTAAAGGCGATCAAGCTGAAGCAGCTAATGCAACTCAAAAATTAATTTCTCAAGATAATGTATCTGCTATTATAGGTGCAGTTCTAAGTTCAGAAACACTTGCAGCTGCTCCAATTGCTAATGATGCGGGAATTCCTATGATTTCTTCTTCCGCTACAGCGCCTGGCGTCCCTGATGTAGGTCCTTTTATTTTCCGCAATTGTATTGCTGACCAGGTTCAAGCTGCTCAATTAGCGGAATATGCAGTAAAAGAGCTTAACTTAGATAAATTTGCAGTGCTATATACTAAAAATGATTACGGTGAAGCATTAAAGGACACTTTTGTCGAAACATTGAAAAGCTTAGATAAAGAACCTTTGGTAGTGGAAAGTTATGTGGATGGTGACAATGATTTCAGTGCTCAGATTACTAAAATAGCTGCCCAAAAACCGCAAGCAATTTATGTTGGTGGTTATTATACAGAAGCTGCTAAAATTGCTCAACAAGCAAAACAAAAAGGTTTAGAAGTGATCTTCCTTGGTGGCGACGGATTCTATTCTCCTAAACTTTTAGAACTTGGCGGAGATGCTGTTGAAGGTGTTATCTTTACCGCAGGATTTTATGATAAAGACCCTGATGAAAACGTTCAAAAATTTGTAGCTGCTTACAAAGCTAAATTTAATGAAGATCCTGATATGTTTGCAGCTCAGGCTTATGATGCAGCTATGATTCTTATTGAAGCAATTAAAAAGGCAGGTACAACAGATCCAGCAGCTATTCAGGCTGAATTGGCTAAAACCAAAGATTTCCCTGGCATTACAGGTAAAACTTCATTTACCGAAAATGGTGATGCTGTAAAAGATATTCTGATTTTAAAAGTAGAAAATGGTGCATTTAAACGGATTAGATAATTTAGCTAAAGGTAGAAAGTGGGCAAAAACTTTTTGCCCACTTACTATCGAGTTTTGGTGGAATAGGAGTGCTGGTTCATGTTTTTTCAACAATTAATTAACGGAATAACCTTAGGTAGTACCTATGCACTAATAGCTTTAGGTTATACAATGGTGTATGGAGTCTTAAAACTAATAAATTTTGCCCATGGGGAAATTTATATGTTTGGCGCATTTGTAGGTATGATCATGGTAACTACCTTTCGCTTGTCCATTATCCCGGCATTTATAATATCAATGCTACTTTCGTCGCTTCTGGGGATGGGCATTGAGATGATTGCTTATCGACCACTGCGGAAATCAACCAGGATTACGGCTTTAATTAGTGCAATAGGTGTTTCTATCTTTCTGCAAAATTTAGGAATACTTATTATGGGGCCTGCAACTCGTCCTTTCCCACGAAGTATTCGTTCTTATTATGTTAATTTAGGGGCTATAAAAATAGATATTTTACAGATTATAATTTTAATAGTTTCTATAATTTTAATGGTAGCTTTACATTTGCTTGTTAAAAACACAAAAGTTGGTAAAGCAATGAGGGCTACAGCGTTGGATAAAGATGCAGCATATTTAATGGGAATTAATGTAAATAGGATCATTACTATAACTTTTGCTATTGGTTCTGCATTAGGTGCTGCAGCTGGTGTACTTATTGGTTTATATTTTAATTCAGTTTCACCCTTAATGGGGTCGATGCCTGGTTTAAAAGGCTTTGTTGCTGCTGTATTAGGGGGAATTGGTAACATTCCGGGAGCTATGCTCGGTGGTGTAATTTTAGGTGTAATCGAAACTTTAGGTGCTGCTTATATATCTTCAGCCTATAGAGATGCGATTGCATTTGCTGTTTTGATCATTATTTTATTAGTTAAACCATCAGGTATTATGGGCGTTAATGTCCGCGAGAAAGTGTAGGTGATTAGCCATTAGCGCGTATCATTTGCAAGTACTGGTTTTAGTTTTTATTAATATCATTTTAGCTATCAGTTTGAACCTAGTCACTGGCTTTACCGGACAATTATCCCTTGGACACGCTGCTTTCATGGGAATAGGAGCTTATACTTCTGCCATTTTAACCCTTAAAGCAAGCATTCCTTTTTTACCGGCTCTTTTGCTGGGAGGAATCCTAGCTGCTATTTTTGGGGTTATTATAGGTATTCCCACTTTAAGGTTAAAGGGTGATTATTTAGCCATAGCGACTCTTGGTTTTGGTGAAATCCTTAAAATAATTGAATTGAATTTAAAGATAACCGGAGGAACAGTTGGTTTAAGAGGTATAAGACAGGAGACTAATATTTGGGTTGTTTCAGTTGCAGTGGTTATAACGATTTTTATTATCTATAGGATTATGAAATCCAGAGTAGGAAGGTCTTTTATTGCGATTAGAGAAGATGAAGTTGCCGCTGAAGCAATGGGGATAGATACAGCAAAATATAAAGTTTTAGCTTTTGCTGTAGCTGCTTTTTTTGCAGGGATTGCTGGTGGTTTATTTGCTCATTTTTATCGTTATATAAATCCCAATAGTTTTGGTTTTTCGCGTTCAATAGAAATTCTTTCCATGGTTGTTTTAGGCGGGATGGGGAAAATATCAGGTTCAATAGTGGGAGCAGCAGTATTGACAGCTGCACCGGAACTTTTAAGATCTATTTCTGCCTACCGGCAATTAATTTATGGAATTCTTTTGGTTGTAATGATGATTGTAAGACCTGAAGGCATCTTAGGAGATGTTGATGTAAAAATACCTATTCAACGTAAGTTAGAAAAACTTTTAAATAAGAATTCTTAGAACGAAGGTATCCAAAAAAAGGGGAAAAGGTGATTTTAGAATGGCTCTTCTTGAAGCAAAAAAATTAACGATGACCTTTGGGGGGTTAATGGCTGTAGACAGTGTCAGTTTTAATATTGAACAAGGTGAAATTCTGGGTCTTATTGGTCCCAATGGAGCCGGAAAAACAACCTGTTTTAATCTTTTGACAGGTATTTATCAACCGACATCTGGGGAGATTTTGTTTAAGGGCGAAAATTTGAGAGGATATAAGACCTATGAAGTTACTAAAAAAGGTATTGCAAGAACATTTCAAAACATTAGATTGTTCGGTGCTATGACTGTTTTGGAAAATGTTCTTATAGGTCAGCACTGTCGCACAAAAACTGGATTATTCGGTGCGATAACTAGATTGGGCAGTGTAAAGAAAGAAGAAGAAAATGCGAGAGAAAAAGCGGAAGAACTTCTTAAATTTGTAGGGTTATTAGAAAAGAAAAACGAAAAAGCAAAAAATCTTCCCTATGGGGAACAGAGAAGATTGGAGATCGCTCGTGCATTGGCTACTGATCCTGAGCTATTACTATTGGATGAACCTGCAGCTGGTATGAATCCGCAGGAAACTAATGATTTAATTGATTTGATTAAACAAATTAGGCAGATGGGCAAAACAATTTTGCTCATTGAGCATGACATGAAACTAGTAATGGGAATTTGTGATCGAATAGTTGTTCTTGATTACGGAAAGAAAATTGCTGATGGCACTCCTAAGGAAATAAGAGAAAACAGTCGCGTAATTAAGGCATATTTGGGTGACCCTGATTAAAAAGTCTTAATGTTTTTGGGCTAGAATTCTCCGAAAACATTTTACCCTGTTGTATCCACCATTGAAGAAGGTAATATGGAGAAAGTTAATATTAAGAAAACAAATTAAATTCGTTAGTAATATAAGGGTATATGTTTTCTTAATAATCTGGCAGACAGTAGAAAAGCTGTCTGCCGTTTACAATTTTAAAGCGATTTTAGAATTGATATTTGCGATCTAAGCTTCTATATTGAATAGCTTCAGCTAAATGGGTAGGTTCAATTATTTCGGAATCGGCTAAGTCAGCAATAGTGCGGGCAACTTTTAAAATTTTATTATATCCCCGGGCACTTAAGTTAAGTTTGGCATAGGCATCTTTTAAAAGTTTTTCTCCCTCGGGAGTCAATTGACAGTATTTGTTGATTTGCTTGACTGTCATTTGAGAATTGGTTAGGATTTTACTCTTTTTAAATCTATTTTTTTGAATTTCGCGGGCTTTAACCACTCTTTTTTTTATCTCAGCTGATTTTTCTCCTTCAATCTTACTGCTAAGATCCTTATATTCCAACCTTCCTACTTCTATATGAATATCAATTCTATCCCATAGGGGACCAGATATTTTGTTCATATATTTTTGAATTTGATAAGGGCTGCAATTACATTGGTTATTTGGATCTCCCAAAAAACCGCAGGGACAAGGATTCATGCTGCTAATAAACATAAAGTCAGCCGGATAAGTTACTTTTCCTCCTACTCTGGCTATGGTGACCTGATTGTCTTCTAATGGTTGTCTAAGTACTTCCAAAGCGTCACGATGAAATTCTGGTAGTTCATCTAAAAATAAGACTCCTTTGTGTGCAAGACTTATTTCTCCCGGTTTTGGATTCTTTCCTCCTCCTACTAACCCCGATGTTGATATTGTGTAATGAGGGGTCCTAAATGGCCGAGATAAAATAATGCTAGTATTTTCTGGTAGCATACCAGCTATGCTGTAGATTTTGGTGACCTCAATAGCTTCGGAATAGGTTAGGGGAGGAAGGATAGTTGGTATTCTTTGTGCAATCATTGTCTTTCCTGAGCCTGGTGGACCGATCATGATTAAGTTATGACCTCCAGCAGCAGCTACCTCTACTGCTCTTTTTACTTGACTCTGGCCTCTGATTTCGGAAAAATCCAAATCCTGTTTTTCTTCGTAAGTTTTCATAATCTCGTCTAGATCATAGATAAAAGGTGTAATCCCAAATTCCCCCTGCAAAAAGCCAACTATTTCTTTAAGCTCGGAAACTGGATAAATTTTGGCTTCTTTAATTAGTGCTCCTTCCCGTGCATTGCCTGCAGGGAGAACAATATTTTTTATTCCCTGATCAACCAGTTCGGTTACTATAGGTAATATCCCATGAATAGGTCGTAATGTTCCATCTAAAGAAAGTTCTCCAAGAAAAATAAAGTCAGGATATTCTAGTTTGCTTTCTAGTTGTTTACTGGCAATGAGGATACCTAAAGCAATGGCTAAATCAAATCCTGAACCTTCTTTTCTTGTATTAGCTGGTGCTAAATTAACAGTTATTCTTTTCATAGGAAAATCGAAACCGGAGTTGCGAATGGCAGCTCTAACCCTTTCCTTAGCTTCCCGAACGGCATTATCGGGTAGACCAACTAAATCAAAGGCGGGTAGCCCGCTTGAAATGTCAACTTCAACTTCAATTATTTTGCCTTTTAAACCGCTGAGAGTGGAACTTAAAACCTTCGCTAACATTTTTTCTCTCCTTAATTTGATTTTTTCCTATAATTCTCCATAAATTTTCCTTTTCCTTTAAAAGAGTATTTAGTAGTGATGTCTTTATTTCTGATTTTTGTTATAATGGTTTCAGCTGCAAATGATGTTGACTAAGAGAATTAGCGAAAAAAGGAGATGGAAAATTTGAAACAAAAAATCCGAAATAATTTTGCAGTAATAGTAATTTTATTGGCTTTATTTTTTACTTTTTTAGCAGGTTGTGGAATTTCTGTTCATGTGCCTACTGAAAAGGATTCACAGACTGCTTCATCCGAATTAAAAGTTCATTTTATTGATGTTGGTCAAGCAGATAGTATACTTATCATGAATGGTTCTCAATCTATGTTAATAGATGCCGGTAACAATGATGATGAAAAATTGGTTGTAGATTATTTAAAAGAACAGGGTATTTCAAAGTTAGACTATGTGATAGGCACCCATCCTCATGAGGATCATATTGGAGGGCTTGATGCTGTAATTGACAATTTTGCAATTGGCCAGGTTTATCTGCCCAATGTGCCCCATACAACAAAAACATTTTTCGATGTAGTTGAAGCAATTCGAAAAAAAGATTTGAAAATTACTCTTCCTATGCCTGGTACAACTTTTAACTTAGGAGAAGGAGCATGTACGATTCTTGCTCCTAATAGTGATAGTTATGAGGATTTAAATAATTATTCTATTGTTATAAAGGTGGAATATGGCGATACTGTCTTTTTATTTACTGGGGATGCAGAAAAGGAGTCTGAGACAGAGATGCTTAAAAAGGGATATGATCTAACTGCTGATGTTTTGAAAATAGGTCACCATGGGAGTAGTTTTTCTACGACAGAAGATTTTTTGAACAAAGTTAATCCCCAATATGCGGTTATAATGTGTGGGAAAGGAAATAGTTATGGACATCCTCATAGGGAGACAATGAATAGATTAAAAAATAAAGGGATTAAGGTTTACAGAACAGACGAATCTGGAACCATAGTTTGTTCCTCCGATGGCAAAAATATTTCTTTCAATGTTGAACCGGGGAGTTATTTAAAAGAAAGAGAGTGAATTATTAACCAAAAAAAATTTTTTATGAAATTTACGCCCAAGGGATAATCTATTATCCTAAGGGCTGTTTTTTTTGTAACGATTAGAAGATTAAAAACGTCCTTATTAGTGAAGATGTTATTTAAACATTCTGGCCAGAAAAAAGGAGCAGAGCGAACATGTTTGACAAGGAAAAGATAAAAAGAGCACAAGATGGTGATTTAAAAATAATAGAAGAGATATGTTCTTCTACATGGGAATCGGTGTATCGCTTTGTTTATTTTAGAGTTCAAAACCGGGAAGAAGCGGAAGACATTACGCAAGAAACCTATGTTAAAGCCATCTCTTATTTCCAAAGAAATAAGATAAAAGTTGATAAATATGATAGTTTTCTAAAAACCGTTTCTTTAAATATTTTGAGGGATAGGTGGCGCCGAAATAAACGCCGGGGGGTGAGCGTCAATTTGGAAACAATAAATCCGGAAAAAATGGCAATTGAAGATAGTACAGAAATTACCATATTGCAAACTCTGGTTCGAAATGCACTGGATAAACTTAATGAAGAACAGAAAAGAGTAGTTGAACTTAGGATTTTAAAAGGGTATTCAGTAGCTGAAACTGCAATAATGATGAAAAAAAATGAGAGCAGCATTCGGGTGCTGCAATATCGAGCATTACAAAAACTTGCTGCAATTCTTAAAGATAAAATTGTTTAAGGAGGTAAGAGGAATGGATGGGATTGAAAATAAATTGTCGGATTATATTGACCAATTGAATGCAGAAAAGAAGCCTGATGTACATGAAGATTTTTCAGATTCACCAGAATTGGAAGAACTTTTTGCTGTAGTAAGAATGGTGCGAACTTTAAAGGAACCTACTTTTCCAGATGAAGATTACCACCGGAGATTAGTCCGGGTTGTGCATAAGCAAATCAAAGAAAAGGGCTCTGCTCCTAAGCCTAAAAAAAGATGGGTTGCTACATTGGCAGCAGCTGCCGCGGTTATCATGCTAGCTGCTATGCTAAATTTCAATTTGCTATTTAATAGAAACAATATCGTTCATGCTATGGAAGAAGCTTATCAGGAAGTAAAGGCATATCACGGCATTCTTGAAATTGTGGAAATTAATGCCGAAGGAAAAAAAACTAGACAAGCACAGTTGGAAGTATGGGCCGATAAGGAAGGACGTTATTATCTTAAAGAAATTGAAGGGTTGAACCCAGGTTTAGTTACGGTAAATAACGGTCAAAAGAAGTGGCAAGTACGGCCAGGGGAAAGACAAGTATATATTTTCCCGGCTTTTCCTGATCCACACCGTTTTACTTTTGAATTAGGAAAAGAAATAAGGGAAGTAAAGAATGCCTTGGAGACTAAAATAATAGGAGAAGAAGTAATTTCAGGAAGGAAAACTTCTATTCTTGAGGTATCACCTGCGGGAGGAGTACCTTACCGAATTTGGATTGATCAAGGAACTAATCTACCTTTACAGAAACAAAGTGGAATTCAGAATGGACTTCAATATCGGGTAGCTTATAAGGAAATTGATTTTGTCGATGCTGTACCAGTTGAATTAATTGCGTATAGTTTACCCACTGGTTTTGAGGAAGTAGATACGAATCCGGAACAATTAGTAACCAGCTTGGAAGAGGCTGGAGAAATTGTTGGTTTTACTCCTAAGTTGATTACCAGTGTACCGGCGGGATATGAAAGAGATTTGTTAGCTGTTGATACCCAGCAAAAAATTATAAAAATTTATTATGTATCCCAGGATAAAGAGAATAAAGTTGTTATTTTACAGGGAAAAGCAGTTAGCAAATTTGAGCCTGGAACAAGGGCAGTTTTAGGCAAGATAAATGATAACATTGCTGAAATTCAATCTCCAATTGAAGGAAATTTAGGAATTCTTGCTGGTGGGGGAGAATATGCAGGGGTAACAGATATAAAATCTATCCGTTGGCAAGAGGGAGGATTTGAATATGCTGTGGTTGGTAATGCTTCCTTAGAAGAATTAGTTCTATTCGTTAAAGGCTTTACCGATGGAGAAGTTCAAATTCCAGCAGAGGGTGGAATGCAGAAACCAGAAATTGAAGTTTCGGTTGATCTGGAAATAGAAGAAAATGAACAAAAAAGCGTGGATGGAGGCCATTCACCCTGGAAACTTGATCCGGCTTATGTAGCTCAAGTTTTTGTCAGCTTAAAAATTTTCCCCGACGGTATTCAGGGTGAGTATCCGATTAAAGAAGGAGATTTGCAAATTATTCAGAATACCGGTAAAGAGGCTATTGTAGAGATAAGCGGGGATAAAACTCCTATAAGAAGGGTCTACTTAAAACGGCTGATTAGACAAGATAGTACAGGAATATGGACGGTAGTTGGTTATGACCCTGTGGATAAACAATAAAAATTATTATCTCGATCAGGCAGTAGGTAATACCTACTGCATTTCTTTTATAGTAGTTAATTTTAGGTTACAATATGGATAGATTGGCTTATAATCATCTAGAAAGAAAATTGTCATAATCTTGGAGGTTGAAAAATGAGGGCAAAAACTTTAATCATTGTAATGTTGCTGCTGGCTAGCCTAATGGTCTTTTTAACTGGATGCACTCGATTTCAGAATAAATCTCTAAACAATAATCAGGGTATGGAGGAGAAAGCAGAGGAAAAATTCCCTTCAACAAAACCTGATCCGATAACAGAACAGGTTAATAACATGACTTTGGAAGAAAAAATTGGGCAAATGGTTATAGTCGGTTTTGAAGGTTATACTCTTGATGATAAGATCAAAGAGTTAATTGAAAAACATCATGTTGGTGGTTTAATTTTGTTTGGTAGAAATATAAAAGATCCAGTTCAACTTCTTGCTCTGATTAATTCATTAAAGACTGCGAATACAAATAACAAAGTTCCTCTCTTTATTTCGGTGGATGAAGAGGGAGGAAGGATTAGTAGGATGCCTAACCAACTTAAAAAACTTCCTACAAATAAAAGGATTGGAAGAGTGAATAATGAGGAGTTTGCCTATCAGATTGGCGGTATTTTAGCGGAAGAAATTAAGTCTTTTGGTTTTAATTTGAATTTTGCACCAGTTTTAGATATTGACAGCAATCCTAAAAATCCTGTGATAGGTGATAGGGCTTTTAGTTCTGATCCGGGAATCGTAAGTCGGCTTGGTATCCAGGTTATGAAAGGTATTCAAGCGGGTGTGGTAATTCCGGTGGTAAAACATTTCCCCGGGCATGGGGATACGGTGGTTGATTCCCATATAGGTTTACCTTCCCTTAATCATAGTTTAGAAAGGCTTCATAATTTTGAGTTGATTCCTTTTAAAGATGCGATTAATAATCAAGCTGATGCGGTAATGATTGCTCATATTCTTTTAAATAAAGTAGACAAAGAAAATCCAGCTTCTTTGTCAAAAAGGATAGTTACAGATCTTTTGAGAAAGGAATTGAATTTTGATGGAATTGTGATTACTGATGATCTCACCATGGGAGCCATTACTAAAAATTATAGCCTGGAAGATGCGGCGGTTAAAGCTGTGAATGCGGGAAGTGATATTATTTTGGTTTGCCATGGTTACAATAATGAGTTGTCAGTGATTGGTGCTTTAAAAAAAGCTGTTGAAGAAGGCAGTATTTCAAAAGAAAGGGTGGATGAGAGCGTAACTAGGATTTTAAAATTAAAATCAAAATATAATTTAAGTGATAAGCAAATAAAATCTGTCGATCTAGAAAAAATAAACAGCAAAATTAATACTGTTTTAGATTTATATTTAAATTAAGAAAGGACTGGTGTTATGAAATATATTCTGGATAGATTCGAAGGGGATTATGCTGTCTGTGAAGATGAAAATGGACGGACCACAAATTTAAAAAGAAATGAACTTCCTTCCAATGTGCAAGAAGGGGATGTATTGATTTTTGAAGACGGTATTTTTATCATTGACAAAGAAGAGACTGAAATTCGAAAAAAGGAAATAGAGAAATTGTTTAACGATTTAATTAAATAGGGTACCTTACAAAATTAAAGCAGGAACTGGCTGCCAGTTCCTGCTTTAATTTAGGCTGCTGCTTTTTCTAGGTTAGAAAAAATTTTTTTGATAATTACTAATATGGCTGTCAGGCATACTTCTAAGCTGTACATAGTGTCCTTGGATAAGGTTTCGGGACAATCCAGGTATTCCTGGTGTTTTTTATTTATATAATCTCCTAGCCAGTTTGCTCTGGTTACATTATTTTCATTAATTGTTGAAAAGCATCTATCTTGAATTATTTTAAGACTGGTTTCATTTAGTTGAGAAAATTGCTGAGATAATTTTTTCTCATAAGCAAAGTGGAGAGGAAAAAAATTGTATTTAGGATCATTATGAGCAAGACAAAAATAGTCAGCTAAATAATGGGTTATTATACCTAGTTTAACAGAAAATCTTTTCAAGTTTTTATCAGAATCAGGAAGAAATTCTTGTTGGATTTTTTCTATTTTGCTAAGGAGATATTCAAAGGATTTTCTTTTATAGTGCGGAACTTTTAATGGTTTAGGTATAAAATCTGGCCTAATACATCCGTGCCGGAAACTTTTATAATTTAGGTCTAAACTTGAGTGATCATTATTGACTATTCTATAAATAATTTGAGCCATGAGTGCATGAGTATTTGGTTGCACTAAAATCACTTCTTTCTAAATCAATTTTTCTAAAAAACAAGGTTAATTTATGTTAAAAGCTTTTCCAAAATGAGCATAAAATAATAAAGTTTTTACTAAACGATTATACCATTTAAAAAGCTAATTTATAAGAGGGTATTTATAACCAAACTAGGTGACCGTTTTTTTGGACGGCTTTCTAAACCTGTTTTATAATCTTAGATCTAGAAAAATGTAGTATTAAGTAAAATTTTTGTTCATTCTGATGCCTAGAATTAAATATTTTCTGGAGAAATTGTTTTTCTTTCTTCTTGTTTTTTTTATTTGTAAAGAATACAATACAAAAGTAGATTTTTGAAGGAGGAGTCCTTAATGAAACGTGATAATATTCGCAATATTGCCATTATAGCCCATGTAGACCATGGTAAAACAACTTTAGTTGATAAAATGCTGTCTTATGCTGGAGTATTTAGAGCAAATGAACAGGTTGTGGAAAGAGTAATGGATTCTAATGATCTTGAGCGGGAAAAAGGTATTACAATTTTAGCTAAAAATACTTCAATAAAATATAAAGATTATGTAATAAATATTGTTGATACTCCTGGTCATGCTGATTTTAGCGGTGAAGTTGAAAGAATTATGAAAATGGTGAACGGCGTACTTTTAGTTGTGGATGCTTTTGAAGGCTGCATGCCTCAAACAAGATTTGTCTTAAGGAAAGCATTAGAAGAAAATTTGATACCTATTGTTGTTATTAATAAAATGGATAGAGAAAATGCACGACCTAAAGAAGTAGTTGACGAAGTGCTAGATTTATTTATAGATTTAGGAGCCAATGAAGAACAACTTGATTTCCCAATAATTTATGCTTCTGCACTCAAAGGAGTGGCTGATTATCAGCCTGATGGTGGAAATTTAGATTTTGAGCCAATTTTCCAATCAATTATAGACCATATACCTGCTCCTGAAGGCCAATTGGAAGGGCCTTTGCAAATGCAAGTTACTTTACTTGACTACAATGATTATCTTGGTCGGATTGCTATAGGATGTATCAATCGCGGTGTAATTAGGAATGGGGAACAGGTTGCAGTTATTAAACGCAGTGGCCAGGTGGAATATTACCGTATTAACAAGCTTTATAGTTTTAGTGGTTTAAAACGAATTGAGGTTGACAGTGCAGCGATGGGAGATATAGTTGCCCTAGCAGGTCTTGGGGAAATCAGCATAGGAGAAACAATTTGCTCTCCGGACTGTCTGGAAGCCTTACCTTTATTAAAAATTAGTGAACCGACCTTACAAATGAGTTTTATTGTTAATGATTCACCTTTTGCAGGTCTGGAAGGTGAACCTCTTACTTCTAGAAAACTGGGAGCAAGATTAAAAAAGGAGATGGAAACTGATGTTTCCTTAAGAGTAGAAGAGACTGACAGTCCTGAAATTTTTTTGGTTTCAGGAAGAGGGGAGCTCCATTTGGCTATTTTGATAGAAACTATGCGCCGAGAAGGTATCGAATTTCAAGTTTCTAAACCCCAGGTAATTTATAAAGAAATAAACGGGGAGTTGTTCGAACCTTTTGAGCATCTTATTGTGGATGTGCCCGAAGAATACGTGGGCTCAGTTATGGAGAAATTAGGTGCTCGAAAGGGAGATTTGTTAAATATGGTAAACACCTCTGGTCAAGTTAGACTGGAATATATTATACCTGCCCGGGGGCTTGTAGGTTTCCGTACAGAATTTCTCACTGATACCAGAGGTTATGGTAGTATGAATCACAGTTTTGATTCCTATAGACCTTATAAGGGGGAAATTATACAGCGAAGGAATGGTGTTCTCATTGCTCATGAAACTAGAACTGCAACTACTTATGGTCTTATGTCGGTAGAGGATAGAGGAGTATTGTTTATAACTCCGGGGACAGAGGTATATGAAGGTATGATTGTCGGGGAGAATAACAGGGAACAGGATATAACAGTAAATGTTTGTAAACAAAAGGCATTAACCAATGTACGTTCTTCTACAAAAGAAGAAACTGTTAAGCTGAAGGCTCCCCGTATTTTATCTTTGGAACAGGCATTAGCTTATCTAGATGATGATGAATATTTAGAAGTTACACCTAAATCAATCAGGTTAAGAAAAAAACTTTTAAGAAAAGCAGATAGAGAAAAATACGAAAAAAGTAAAAAATAATCCGCCTATTTATAAACTATTTTCTAATGCATTCTTTGCTCTAGAAAATAGTTTATTATTTTTAATCGTACGGAAAATCATTACAAATGAGAATGTAAATAAGTTGAATCCAGGGCTTTTGGGTAGTTTGGACAGTAACTGTATTTATCCGGAAACACGCAACATAGAACAAAATAAGAAGATTTATTTTTAATTGTTAATAACAAATATTTTATATTTTATGGAAATAAAGTAAATTTCAAGAAAATCTTAAATAATACTTTAACCTTAGGTTGAAGCGCTTAGAAGAGTAAAAATTGACTTTATTATATCTAAATGGTAAAATGCATAAAAAAAGGAATATTTAAGTAAAATGTTTAAAAAATTTAATCTAGGTTATATTAAACTAATTTTTATAAATAGAATAGTCTTGAAAGGAGGTTGATAGGTTAAATGAAAAAAAACCTGATAAGGTTTTTTAGATTGAGTGATTTAGTTATGCAATTATGCACTGAAATAGAATTTATTGTCTTATTGACACTTATTGCTTTACATGCTGATTATAAAGTTTTAACAAATGGGATTAGAATGGTTTTAAAAAGTATAAAGGCAAGGATTAACCTATCTGGATTTTCGTTGGGATTGTTTGTTTCTATTTTTAATCTAGTCAAGCCTAGGTTTTTAAGTTTGGAGATTGTTATTTTTCCGAATACATTTAGGAGTCGACAGGCACCAACTTAATTTATCTGTTTTTTCTTTAATGTCCAGTTAAAATCTGTATTTTAAAAATGTGGAAGGTAAAGGCTGATTTTCAGCAATTATCCAAAAAAATGACGTATTTTGTCGAAGTTTGGAGGCTTGACTAGTTTCAGGTAATTAAGTAAATTTGTATTAAGTGCAAGTTACCTATATTTATCTACCTTTGCAATTAATTTAACAGGATTTGTAAGCTGTACCTCCTAATTATGCTAGCAGATTTTGTTGTTAGAAAACTATTTGTTAAAGGGGAGATTAATATGAAGTCTGCTAAACAATTGGTTAGCTCGATCATATTAAAAGAAGGCATGAAATACATTGACAAGAACCCGGTTGAAAATTTCCCTAAACTTCTTAATTGGGCAGAAAAGCTGCTTACTAAAGAAAACCATAAGAAAATTTTCAAACTAATTAAAGATGCTAGCGAAGATCCTGACAATAATTGGGGTATTTTTATCAGAAGAATTTTAGAGGAGATCAACTCTAATACCCGCCAAAAGTTTTTAATTAATTATATGGTAAATGCAGGGATGGCTGGCCAACCTATAATCGAGAAAATGAAAGAAAAACATAATTGTAATATACCATGGGCAATCCTTATGGATCCTACAGCAGCATGTAATTTAAAATGCGTTGGCTGCTGGGCAGCAGAATATGATAAAAAAGATGGATTAAGCTATGAGATGTTAGATAGGATTATTAGAGAAGGTAAAGAATTAGGTATCTATATGTATATCTATTCCGGTGGAGAGCCGCTGGTGCGTAAAGATGATTTAATTAAATTGGCTGAAGTTCATGATGATTGTATGTTCCTATCATTTACTAATGCTACCTTGGTGGATGAGGAATTTGCAAAGGAACTGGCCCGGGTTGGTAATTTACTTTTAGCAATTAGTGTTGAAGGTTTTGAAGAGGAAACTGATATGAGACGGGGCAAAGGAACATTCCAAAAAGTAATGAAGGCAATGGATTATCTTAAAGCAGAAGGTGTTGGTTTTGGCTTTTCTACCTGCTATCACAGCAAAAACTATGATGTGGTTGGTTCCGAAGAGTATATTGATTTAATGATTGAAAAAGGTTGCATGTTTGGTTGGTATTTTACTTACATGCCTTTAGGAAAAGATGCGGTATTAGATTTGTTGGTAACGCCGGAACAGAGAGAATATATGTACCATAAGATTAGGGAGTTCCGGCAGACAAAACCAATCTTTCTTATGGATTTCTGGAATGACGGTGAATATGTCCATGGTTGTATTGCCGGTGGAAGGAACTATATTCATATTAATGCCAATGGCGATGTTGAACCCTGTGCTTTTATCCATTATTCCAATGTAAATATTAAAGATGTAAGCTTATTGGAGGCACTTAAATCTCCGTTATTTATGCAGTATAGAGAAAATCAACCATTTAACGAAAATCACTTAAGACCATGTCCGCTTTTGGATAATCCGGAAAAACTTAGAGAAATGGTTCATAAAGCTAATGCCCATTCTACTCAACCTTTGGATGAGGAGGATGTGGATGTTTTAACTGCTAAAACCGAGGAAGCAGCTAGGAAATGGGCAGTGACGGCAGACCGGCTTTGGGCAGAAAGAATGAAAGCCAAAGAAGCTGTTGCAGCAGCTAAAGAATAATTTATACTTGAGTAGATTAAGCAAAGAACTTAAGAGCAGGAAGAGCCCTTAGAATGGGCTCTTTTTTCCTTTTATTGTGTTTTTGTTCTGGTAAAATAGAACAACTCTCAGAAATTTGGGTGTTTGTTGAAATTGGTTTTTCATTACTGTACAATATGTTTCGAAAAGTAATTTAGTTGAAAGAGGGTAAGAATGTGGATTTAAAAGAGGGAATTATTAAAACTGCACTTAAAATGGTTCAAAGTGGTTTGGTTAGGGGAACTTGGGGAAATATTAGTGTGAGGCAGGATAATAGATTATTAATTACCCCCTCAGGTACTCCCTATGAAGAGCTTACTGTTGAGGATATTGCTGTGGTAGATTTGAAATCTGGCGAACAGGTGGGAGGAAGATTAAAAGCTTCCAGTGAATTGCCCTTACATATTTCGATCTATAGGATTTTTGATAGGATTAACGGTATTGTTCATACCCACAGCCTTTATGCAAGTGCTTTTGCTGCCCTTGGAGAGGAAGTTCCTTGTTACACAGAAGACCAAGCGCAGATTATTGGTGGGAGTATTCCTGTTGCTTCTTATGCGCTTCCCGGTAGTTATGAATTGGGTTATAATGTAACAGCCGTGTTAAAAACCGGTAAATATGCTGCTTTAATGGCAAAACATGGATTAGTAAGTGTAGGGAGATCTTTGAAAGAGGCCTTTATGGTTGCAGAGGTTGCAGAAAAATCTGCTAATCTGGCTTATTTAGTTAGAACACTTTCTCCTAATTTAGAACCAATGAATGAAGGAGAAATAGAGATTATGAGGAAAAATTATTTAAACAGTTATAGCAAACATATTTTATAAAATAGAGGAGGTATCTAGGTGGGATATTACAAACTTGATGAGGGAAAAGCAATGGCCTATGTAAAAGAACAGGGTTTCTTTCCTCAAGAGGCCAAGCTTCAAGCTAAAGAAATCGGAGACGGTAACTTAAACCTTGTTTTTAAGATTCAAGATGCTGAATCTGGAAAGTCAGTTATTATTAAACAAGCGCTGCCTTATGCGAAAATTGTGGGGGAAAGTTGGCCTTTAAGCGTGGGGCGAACAAAGATTGAAGCGGATGCATTGGAAGTGCAGAACAGATTAGCAGCTGGCTTGGTTCCCAAATTATTACATAGAGATGATGAATTAGCTCTTTTTATTATGGAGGATCTTTCTTACCTGGAAGTTATGAGGCAAGGGACAATTAAGATGAAAAAATACCCTTTGTTTGCAGAGCATATTTCTACTTTTTTAGCTAATTTGCTTTTTTATACCTCTGATCTATACATGGATTCGAAGGATAAAAAAGAATTAGTTAAAAGATTTACCAATCCTGACCTTTGCCAATTGACAGAAGAACTTATTTTTACAGAACCATATTATGATGCGGAAAGAAATGTTATTAATCCGGCTCTTAAACCTTACCTGGAAAAGGTGTTTTGGAAAAAGTCGAATCTTTTTTTGGAAGCCTGTATCTTGAAATATAAATTCTTGACGGAAGCTCAGAGTTTAATTCATGGTGATTTGCATACTGGGTCAATCTTTGTAGGGGAAAATGAAACGAAGGTTTTTGATACTGAATTTGCTTTTGTAGGACCATCTGCGTTTGATCCCGGACTACTAATTGGCAATATATTTATCAATTATGTTTCTTGGAGTGGAAAAGATGAAAAACCGGAAAAAATAAAAGATTACCGTCAATATTTATTAACTACTGTTAACGAGCTTTATACTCTATTTGAGAAAAAATTTATTGATAACTGGGATAAAGATGCCCGTGACATCAGAGCTAGGGTTCCTGGCTATAAAGAACATTATATGCGAAATATGTTTGTTGATACTATTGGCTATGCTTGTATGGCTATGATTAGGAGAATGCATGGCCTGGCCCATAATATCGATGTAGATGGGATAGAAGATTTAGAAAGACGCAGGGATGTCCAAATTTTAGTTTTGGAGTTAGCAGAAGAGTTGCTGCTTTCCAGAAATAAATTTGCTAATATAAATGAAGTAACAGGTCTTGTTAAGGACAGGCTGTTTTAAGGGGGGCAGGTTATGATCCAATTTATTGAACCAATAGAATGGAAAGATGATGTTTTATATGTTTTAAACCAACTTAAGCTGCCTGAAGTAACTGAAATTAATCCCAAAAGAACAATTGAAGAAGTATTTCAAGCTATTAAAGATATGGAACTTCGAGGAGCGCCTTTGATTGGAATTGCTGCGGCCTATGGAATGTATCTAGGAATTAAAGATTTGACAACGAATGACCATGATGAATTTATGGAAGTCATGAGGCAGAACGGTGATTTTCTTGCAAAATCTCGTCCAACTGCAATTAATCTTTTTTGGGCAATTCAGAGGATGATTGATAAGGCTAGTAGTTTGGCCGGAGAGAGTTTAGAAAATAAAAAGAGAATTTTATTAGCTGAAGCCCGTAAAATTCATCTGGAAGATGAAGAAATTAATAAAAAAATTGGGATTAATCTTTTGTCCCTATTAGAAGACGGTATGACTATTTTAACTCATTGTAACGCCGGGAGTTTGGCAACTTCAAAATATGGTACTGCCACTTCACCTTTGTATCTGGCAAGGGAAAAAGGGATGAACATAAAGGTTTATGTGGATGAAACCAGGCCTTATCTCCAAGGTGCTCGTTTGACTGCTTATGAACTTAGTCAGGTAGGAATAGATGTAACTTTAATCTGTGATAATATGGCTGGTTTTGTAATGTCCCAGGGTAAGGTTGATGCTGTGATTACGGGGGCTGATCGGGTAGCAGCAAATGGTGATACAGCAAATAAGATTGGCACAATGACTTTAGCTGTTTTAGCAAAACAATTTGGAATACCTTTCTATATTGCAGCTCCCACATCTACTATTGATTTATCTACACCAAGTGGAAGCGAAATTCCTATAGAAGAAAGGAGCCATTTGGAAGTTACTGATTGGTATGGAAAAAAAATTGCTCCAGATGGAATAAAAGTATACAATCCTGCTTTTGATGTAACTCCCCATGACCTGATTACTGCTATTGTAACAGAAAAAGGAATAGTTTATCCTAATTATGAGATGAACCTTAAAAAACTAATAGAAGATAAATAAAAGGATAACTAAAAAAGGAATAATCCTTCCAAAATAACGGAAGGATTATTCCTTTTTTAGTTAATCATTTTTTAAAAATATCTTGCTTACTTCTGTTACAATAAAGGGTAATAAAGCAAAGCCGATAATTATTTCAATTTCTTCAAGATTCAGAGGAACAGTTTCAAATATTGTTCTAAGAGGAGGAATAAGAACAGTTATAATGATTAGTATAAAGGATAGTCCTGTTCCTAAATTCATGAACTTATTGGAGAAAAATCCGATTTTAAATACTGAAAATCTTTCTGAACGATTAGAAAATGCTCTTAATAATTCTCCGATAGTTAAGGTAAGGAAAGCGATTGTACGTGCTTCTTTCAGACCTTCTCCAGTGAAACCGTAAGTATTTAAACCATAGAGATAAGCACCTAAAGTGGCAATTGTTAGCACTATACTTTGAATAACAATCCCTATTGACATTTTTCTGCTCAGTATTGGTGCAGAAGGATCCCGAGGAGGAACGTTCATTATATCAGGTTCTGCTTTTTCCATTCCTAAAGCTAAAGCAGGGAAGGCGTCGGTTAATAAATTTATCCAAAGAAGTTGAATAGGTACTAAAGGAATTGGTAGATTTAAAAGAATCGAGACAAATATAATCAACACTTCTCCAATATTACAGGAAAGGAGGAAAAATACAAATTTGCGAATGTTGGAATAAATAATCCTACCTTCTTTAACGGCAGATACAATACTGGCAAAATTATCGTCGGTCAGAATCATTTCAGCTGTTTCTTTAGCCACATCGGTACCGGTTATTCCCATGGCCACTCCGATATCCGCCCGCTTAAGAGCAGGAGCGTCATTAACACCGTCTCCAGTCATAGCGACAATGTGATTTTTGGCTTTGAGAGCTTCAATGATTTTCATTTTGTGTATGGGAGATACTCTGGCATATACATCAATATCTTCTACTTTATTTATTAGTTCATCATCAGAGATTTTATCAAGTTGAGCGCCCTCCATTACCTTATTTTCGCCTTGGGTTAAGCCTAATTCTTTAGCTATTGCCACAGCTGTGTTTTTATAGTCCCCGGTTATCATAATTGGACGAATACCGGCACGCTTACAAATTTCTATAGCTTCTTTGGCTTCAGGTCTTGCTGGGTCGATCATTCCCATGAGGCCAATAAAAATTAAATCCTTCTCTACATTTTCAGGTGATAAATCTGCTGGAATTTCTTCATATTCTTTATAGGCAAAAGCTAACACTCTTAGAGCTTGATTGGACATATCGCTATTAACCTTCATTATAGCTTCCCGGTCTTCGGAAGTTAATTCTCTTACCCTGCCATGATCCAAAATTTTGGTGCTTAGTGCCAACATTATGTCCGGTGCACCTTTGGTAAAAGCATAATATCCTTTACCACTACCTTTATCATTAAATGTGGTCATCATTTTGCGGTCTGAATCAAATGGTATCTCTTGTTTTCTTGGATTTTTTTGATTTAATTCTTCCCTGAATAATCCAGCCTTTGCACCTGCTACAATTAAAGCTCCTTCTGTAGGGTCACCGATAATTCTCCATTGCTCTTTACCATCGATGCTTTCCCCTGATTTTTCCATTCTGGAATCATTGCATAAAACGCCTGCTTTTAAAAGTAGAGAGAGATTAGGGTCACTATTGGGATCAATTTTCCCACCGTTAATAGTGAAATTTCCTTGGGGGTTATAGCCTTTACCGTCAACATCAATGATTTTATTATCAGTGTAAAGACGGACGACCATCATTTTGTTTTGAGTGAGCGTTCCAGTTTTGTCTGAGCAGATTACTGTGGTTGAACCCAGTGTTTCCACTGCATGTAGCTTTTTTACAATAGCATTAACAGCAACCATTCTTTGCATACCCAAGGCTAAAACTATTGTAACAATAGCAGGTAGCCCTTCAGGGATTGCTGCAACAGCTAGACTGACAGCTGTTAAAAACATATTCAGTGGTTTTTCTCCTCTTAGAAGTCCTGTAACAAAAACGATGGCACAAATAACTAAAACTGCAATTCCCAGAGTTTTACCTAATGCTGACAATTTTTGTTGAAGAGGGGTGTCTCCTTCTTCATAAGATTCGAGCATTTCTGCAATTAGTCCGATTTCTGTGTTCATTCCTGTGGCCACAACTATTCCCTGCCCTCTTCCATAGGTTATGACTGTCCCCATATAGGCAGTATTTTCTCTATCCCCCAGGGGTATTTCTCTGTCAAATATTATTTCAGCGTTTTTTTCTGCTGGTACTGATTCTCCTGTTAAGGCTGCTTCATCAATTTTTAAATTTACACTTTCGGTTAAACGAATATCGGCAGGAACATAATCTCCAGCTTCCAATAAAACGATATCGCCTGGCACCAGTTCTCTGCCGGGAATCTCGATATGTTGACCATCTCTAATAACCTTAGCAGTAGGAGCAGCCATCTTTTGCAGGGCTTCCAAAGCTTTGTTTGCTTTTATTTCCTGACTAACTCCCAAAATGGCGTTAATAATTACGATTAAAATAATTGCTCCTGTATCCACCCATTCACCTAAAAGACCAGAAATTAAGGCTGCAGCAATTAAAATAAGTACTAAAAAATCCTTAAATTGTTCCATTAAAAGTTGCCAAATTGTTGGTGGTTCTTTTCCTTTAAGCTCATTAAGCCCATATTTTTTAAGCCGTTCTTGTGCTTCTTCACTACTGAGTCCATTATTTAAATGGGTGCCTATAGTTTCAACGATCTTTTGAGTAGGAAGGGTGTACCATTTTTCTTTTTTCATAATTGTCCTCCTTTTTTACTAAGTAAGTTTGTTTGTTTTTTTGGATAATAAAAAATTAGGCCCCAGGTAAGAAGACTTACTTAGGGATCGTTATATATAAATATAATCCAAATATTTTTGCATTTGTTAATTTTTATGATTTGTCTCCATAGAATTTATTTTAATATTAGGGAATATTTTTATTTCTGAGTATCTTAATTAAAAGTTTCTTCCTTTTCTATTGTGTACAGTTAGCAATTTAAATAAAGCTAGCTGGGGAAGGTTTGTTTCAATCATTATATTATATATGAAGTTTTTATAAAAACAAGGGGTATTATTCCAAGAATTAGTAAATATTATTTAACTTTAGCGATTTGCAGGAAAATTAATTATTAATGTACAGTATTTATTTATACATTATTTATTAAAATGGTATATTAATGGAAAGTAAGGGGTAAAATAGTAAAAAATTGCCTGGGAAATACTGTAAAAAGAATTGATTCTAGGATTTATTTTTTCTGTTGATAATTCTTTTTTCGGTTACCACTAGATCCATCGGTAAGTCATGTTTGTCTGTCTTTATTTTCTTCACTAATTGCAAGTCATAAGCGATACCCAGAATTGTTGCAGAAGGGCTAACAGACTGCAGAAAACGATCGTAATAGCCTGCCCCATAGCCAATACGCTGGCAGTCAAAGTCAAAAACAACCCCCGGGACAATAATAAGATCAATTTGAGAGGGGTTAATTGGACCATTAACTTTTTCCGGTTCCGGAATTCCATAGGATCCTTTAAACAATTTAGTTTTATCCTTTATTATAGGATAAATTGTTAGAGATTTGTTTTTAGTGTTTGTAACCGGAGCATAAACATTTTTATTCTGAGAGAATAAATCGTCAATAAATGGGATTGTTTCTACTTCACTACCGAAGTTTAAATAAATCATTATATGTTTTGCTTTTAGAAATTCAGGGAGAGTAAATAAAGAAGTCCAGATTTGTTTGCTTAAAGAAAGTCTTTCTTCAGGTTTTAAATTGTCTCTTCGTTGGAGAATTATTTTTCTTAGTTGATTTTTCATTTATTTTACCACCTCTATTTTTAGTATTATATAACAACCTTACTAGTAAAACCAGAAATGAAAATGAGTTATTCTTAAGAAACTAAACAGACTTAATTAGTAAAGGAGAATTTGAGAAATATCCTTTGGTGGTTTGAAATAATTTAGAACAAATAATTAATTTAGAGATTTATGATTATTTATAATTATTTTTTTGATAGTTTAAAATTTATTTAATTAATATGGTTTGTTAAAAATTATTTAGTTTATAATTATTAACCAAATTAACAAAAATTTTATTTTTATTTAAGAAAACGACATTTTTCGATTGACATAATGTGGCGCAAATTGATATAGTAGGCACATGGGTTTTATGCCGAATCCTTATTAAAGGAGCGGGGGATAAGGATCTTATGATCAGGGGTGAAGCCGTATTTTACGGCCGGGTTACTCTTTTCCCGAACCCGTCAACTAACCTCGTAGGCTTAAAGAGAGGAGTGTTTTTATGAATTTTAAGAAATCTTTAATTGTAGCAGGCTTAAATATGTCTATTTTTTTTACATGTCTTCATGGTGGACAAGCTGTGGCAGCAAACTTTAGTGCTCCTCAGCAGTTATTAAAGTTTGGGATGAGAGGGACAAATGTCCAAATTTTACAGGAAAGACTGCGGGAATTAAATTATTTCCGCGTTGAACCAACTGCTTATTTTGGAACAATTACTCTGGAGGCAGTAAAGGAGTTTCAAAGGGCCAACGGGTTGAAAGTGGATGGAATTGTTGGTTCCCAAACCTGGAAAAAATTAGAAAACGCGGGAGAAAGCAACTTAGCATCTAGGGGAGGAAACAGATCGGAAACTACATATTACATAGTTGAAAAAGGTGATACTCTTTGGCTAATTGCTCAAAAATTTAATACTGATGTAGACACTTTATCCCAATTGAATGGTTTACAATCTACTATGCTTCAAGTTGGGCAGAAGCTTGTCGTTCCTTCTGACAGTCAGGTTTCCAGAGGAGAAAGAGTAAAGCCAGGCTATGGGGAATTACTTCCTTGGTTTGGACAAGTCGAGAATATTTTTCCTCGGGATGGTATAGCTACTATAACAGATTTAGAAACTGGACTGAGTTTTCAAATTAGGAGAACAGGTGGTTATAATCATGCAGACTGTGAACCTCTTTCTTTGCAAGATACACAAATTATGAAGAGGATATACGGAGGAAATTGGAGTTGGAATAGGCGGGCAGTAGTTGTTACAGTTAATGGCAGGAGAATTGCAGCATCTATGGCTGGAATGCCTCATGCTGGGAGGGATGATAAACCTTACGGAGTAAATGTAAGTGGTAGAAGTGGGGGTTATGGAACAGGAACTAATTTAGACAAAGTAAAAGGTAATGGAATGGATGGACATTTTGATCTTCACTTTTTAGGTAGTAAAACTCATAGTTCAAATAAAGTTGATCCTAATCATCAAGCAATGGTACGGAAGGCAGCTGGAGAATAACTAATCAGTTGATAAAAACCTTTCACTTGGAGGTGAAAGGTTTTTAGTTTTTTTAATAAAATAAAAAATTCCTGCATGTCTCTGCATATAATAGATTAGAAGTGCTCTATATTTGAGTTATGGTTAGGGGTGATAGTGGTTGTTTGAGGATGCAGGGATTACGATTCATTTTTTAGGATTATTCTTATTAGCTGCAGTAGCACAGGTAATAACCCATAATATAAAACGGGTTATTGGTGATAAATATAGTGGGATTATTGCAATTGCAGTAGGTCTTATTGTGGCATTTGTATCTAAAGCTGGTATTTTAAATAAAATTGGTTTTGAAGTCCGCTGGGTATGGGCCGATCAAATTTTAACAGGGCTGTTTATAGCAGGTGGAAGCAATGTTATTTTTGAGGCTTTGTATAAAACCGGTCTGGCAAGGAAACCTATCAACTGTGTTGATAAGTCTTCTCGAGACAATAGAAAAAATTAATCAAAGTTTTATATAGGCGAAGAATTTAAAAAGTCTCCCTCAGGGAGACTTTTTAAATAGTCTTAGATGTTTTTAACAAAGAAAATACTCATTTACAATAAATGCCGTTATCCCAAATTCTCTAGCTTTTAATTGTCTTAGGATTTGAGAAATCTGCATGCTAGCAATAAAATGGATAACAGTCCGCAAGTGCCTAGTAATACAGTTGTAAAGTAGGACATCTTTATCACTTCCTTAACCTCATTTAAATTTATTATAAAGTACAAATTTTGATGGATATTGCAGAATTTTGCGGTTGTCTAAATTTTTTGAATATTGTTGCAAGACTAGGTTATATTGTTTAAAAAATAATAATAAAGTATAATATTATAAAAGACAAGATGGGGGCGGAATGATGAAGGCAATTGTTCAGAGTATAGAAAATGAATATGCTGTATTGCTAGTAGGTGAAAATGAAATTAAGGTGAATCTTCCTATTGCTCTTTTGCCTAAAGGGGTAATTGTAGGAGATGTAATAAATTTTTTAGTAACCACAGACCGGGAGGAATCATATCAGGAAAAAAATGAAATGGTAGAAAAACTTATTAGAATTTTTCAACATGAACAAAATGAATAAGTTATAAAGTTCTTGAGCTTATGAATTTAATTTCACCTTGTTCTGGTTTTTAAGTTTAAAGATCATAAATACTTGTTTTTTCAAAATGATCGTGTTATAATACTTATTGTCTTAATTGCGCCTGTAGCTCAGTGGATAGAGCACTGGCCTCCGGAGCCAGGTGCGCAGGTTCGATTCCTGCCAGGCGCACCATACAAGAGGTTTATAAGTTAAAAATAGGTATATTTTTTATATTAAAAAAAGAGCGATTTAAGTCCGCTCTTTTTTTGTTTTGAAAGAAGATAAGAGCGGCTAGCTTGACGAAGATTAATATCAGTGTTAACCTTAAATAAATAGTTGTTAGATAATTCTGGAAAACAATATTGTTAATGTTGGATGGAGGCGATTTAATGATCCTAGCTATTGATGTTGGGGGAACCCACACTGATGCCGTGTTATTGGATTCAACGGGTGTTGTTGGATCAGCTAAAGTGCCAACTAAAAAGGAGGATCTTTTAGAATGTGTGTTGCAGGCTATTGATCAAGTAATTCAAGGTTGTCCTGTTGAGCAGATAGAAAAAGTAAATTTAAGTACTACACTGACAACTAACGCAATTGTAGAAAATAAGGGGGAAAAAGTAGGGTTATTTATTTTGCCTGGTCCTGGCATTAATCCTCAAACTTTGCTTATTGGGGAAGAAAATGTAATTCTTTCAGGATATATTGATCATCGAGGAAGAGAAGTAGCGCCTATTTATGAAGAGGAAATTATTCGAGGGATTGAAAAATTAAAGGAAAAGAATATTAAGTATATCGCAGTTGTAGGTAAATTTTCAACCCGTAATAACAAGCATGAATTGGCTGTGGAGAGAATAATCAGAAAGAATTATCCTCAGATAGAAGACGTAGTATTAGGCCATACTCTTTCTGGGAGTTTAAACTTTCCTAGAAGAGTTGCAACAGCTTATTTAAGTACTAAAATCAAAAAAATACATAAGAATTTTGTTTATTCAATTCAGGATGCTTTAAAGATTAGAAATATTTCTGCTCCTGTTTATTTATTAAAGGCTGATGGTGGTACGGTAGAATTAATTAATTCATTGCACAAGCCGGTAGAAACGGCTTTGTCTGGACCGGCTGCCAGCATTATGGGGGCAATTAGTTTGGTAGATTATAATGGTACTGCTATTGTTTTGGATATAGGTGGAACTACCACGGATTTAGCTATTTTAGTTGATAATGTTCCACTTTTTCAGCCTAAGGGGGCGATTATTGGGGATTATAAAACTTTAGTAAGGGCTTTGTATACAAAGTCTTTTGGTTTAGGTGGGGACAGCGTGGTTAGTCTAGTTGGTGATCAATTAAAGATTGGCCCGGAAAGAATGGGGCCTGCTGCTTGCCTAGGTGGTCCCTGTCCTACTCCTACCGATGCTTTTTCTGTTCTAAATCTTACTGATTTAGGTAAAAGGGAATTAGCCGTTGCTGCTTATCAGGGAATAGCAAATTCACTTGGTTTAGAAGTGAAAGAAGTAGCAGAGATGGTACTGGATAAAGTTAAGAAGATAATTATTGGACATATTAATGAAGCTATTAATGAATTTAAGGATCAACCTGTATATACAATTCACGAACTTTTAGAAAATTTTACTTTAAATCCTGATCTCTTAATTGGAATTGGAGGACCTGCTCACCTTATTATTCCTTTAATTGCTTCGGAGCTTAATTGGCTTTATAGCATACCTAAGGATACGACAGTTGCTAATGCTATTGGTGCTGGCTGTGCAAGAACCACGGCTATTATAACTCTTAGGGTTGATACTGCAGAGGGATTTTTAAGTATTCCTGAATATAGTTACAGGGAAACATTAAGCAGTAGTAGTAGGATTACAATTAATGAAGCTGAAGCTATGGCTGTGGATTGGATTCGTAAGAAAGCTTCCGAAATGAGTATTCCTAGATCTGATTTAGATGTTGAAATAACTGAGAGTCAAAGTTTTAATGTTGTAGATGGTTTTTATACTGTTGGGCGGATTATGGATATAACAGCACAGATTAAACCTGGAATTTCAAGCATGATATCTATAGATAAAGAGGCGGTGTCAAAATGAAAAGAGCTAATAAAGGTACTGGACTAGTTTTCTTTCCTGCTTTTGACTGGGCAATTTCAGCTACTCATCCTGAACGGGAAGAAAGGTTGTTATATACAAGGGATCAAATTTTTGAAGAGGGGATTATGGATCTGCCAAATATTAAGGAATATAGAGCAGGAATAGCCAGTGAAAAAGATGTCCAGAGGGTACATATTTGTGTACCTAATGTTTCGGCGGTGGCTACCGAGTCGCATTTAATCTCAGCAGGAGGAGCAATTGCCGCTGCTGATGCAGTTTTACAAGGAGAGGTTAAAAACGCATTTGCTTTAGTTCGTCCTCCCGGACACCATGCAATGAGGGTTGTACATGGTGCAAGAGGTTTTTGCAATATTAATAATGAGTCGATCATGGTAGAATATATTAGAAAAAAATATGGAAACCACTTAAAAATCGCTTTTGTAGACACTGATGCCCATCATGCCGATGGAACCCAGGATATTTATTATAACGATCCTGAGGTGCTACATATTTCTATTCATCAGGATGGAAGAACATTATATCCAGGAACAGGTTTTGTGGATGAATTAGGTGGACCAGGTGCTTTTGCTTCCACTCTTAATGTTCCTCTTCCGCCAAATACTACTGATGAAGGATTACATTATGTGTTGGATAATTTTGTGCTACCGGTATTGGAAGAATTTAAGCCGGATTTGGTTATTAATGCTGCTGGTCAGGATAATCATTATACCGATCCTTTAACAAACATGAAAATATCAGCCCAGGGATATGCACAGCTAAATGAAAAGTTGAAACCTGACATTGCAGTTTTGCAGGGAGGATATTCTATTGAAGGGGCACTTCCTTATGTAAATGTGGGTATAATTCTTGCTATGGCTGGAATTGATTATAGCTATGTAAAGGAACCTGATTATTATCCTGAACGTCGTTTGCAGAGTGATCGGGTTACGGAACAGATAAAAAGGACTGTGGAACAATTGCAGACAATTTGGAGTAAAAGAAATTCAGTAGATCTAAATAAGATTTTTGGAAAAGGAAGATATTATGAACGTTATAGAAGAATATATTACGATACCGATGGAATTCAGGAAGAGCAAAAGGAGAAGATATATCGCTGTTCTGAGTGTACCGGTTACCGTCTGATAACTTCTAAGGCTAGGCTATTTACAGGGAGAAAACAAACTGCCCATATTGTTCTGATACCCCATCATGCTTGTCGTAGTTGTCAAGAAGTTGGTCTTGAGGAGTTTCATAAACTGAAGAAAAATGAAAAATCCGATTTCGTGTATCTACAGGATTCGGAAAACGATTTATATTTAAGTAATATCTAAGATTAATATTAAAGGTGATCGGAAATCCGATTACCTTTTTCTTTAGCAATTTGGTTTTGAAAAGAGGTGTTCTGGGTGAATGAAAACTGTTCACAATATTTGCTTGGTTTAACTTTAATTCCTGGTCTGGGCAATATAAGGATAAGAAGGATGGTTGATTATTTTGGTGATTTTAAAAGTGCCTGGTTAGCTGAATACGACAGTTTATTGCTTGTTCCAGGAATTGGAGAAGAGATAGCTAAGCAAATTGTTAGGGAACGAAAAAAAATTTATTTAGAAAGGGAATGGGAAAAACTTTTAAAACACAATACTAGAATAGTTAGTATTTATTCTGACCAATATCCGGAAAACCTTAAACATATTTACAATCCGCCGGTAATCTTATATTATAAAGGCAGTTTATCTAATCAGGATAATTATTCCCTGGCGGTTGTCGGTTCCAGAAAGGCTAGCTATTCAGGAATGAAAGCAGCAGAACAAATAACTAAAGGTTTAGTTGAATATGGTTTTTCTATTATTAGTGGGTTGGCAAGAGGCATAGATACTGTTGCCCACAAAGCTGCCCTTGATAATGGCGGCAGAACGGTAGCAGTTTTAGGCAGTGGTTTAAATATAATTTATCCAAGGGAAAATAAAAAAATTGCATCAAGAATTGAGGAAACCGGTTTAATCCTAAGTGAGTATCCTTTAGATACACCCCCTAATGCCGAAAATTTTCCCCGTCGCAACAGAATAATAAGCGGTTTATCAATGGGGGTTCTTGTTGTGGAAGCAGCTGAAAAAAGTGGAGCTTTAATAACAGCGGATTTTGCTCTGGAACAGGGGAGAGATGTATTTGCTTTGCCTGGGAATATTAACAATCCTCTTAGCAAAGGAACGAATAATCTCTTAAAACAAGGGGCGAAATTGGTAACAGAAGTAAATGATATTTTGGAAGAATATGGGCAAGTTGTCAATAATAATCATGTTAGTAGAAATAGACAGGATAAAAGTAATCTAGAATTAGAAGAAAGTGAAAAAATATTACTTTCTTGCATTGATTACGAACCTATTTCTTTAGAAGAAATAATTCAACAGAGTGATTTAGAATTGGATAAGGTAATAAGTGGTCTTCTATATCTTGAACTGAAAGGATTTGTTTGCCAGTTGCCAGGAAAATATTTTATCAAGAGAACTTAGGCTAAATAAACTAAAAATTGAAAGTAAGATTTGCTGAAGGCAGAAGACCTGGAGGTGTTAATGTGGGAAAATCTTTAATTATTGTCGAATCACCAGCTAAGGCTAGAACCATTAGTAAATTTGCCGGCAAAAAGTACACGGTAAAAGCCTCTATGGGACATATAAGAGATTTGCCTAAAAGTCAATTTGGGGTAGATCTGGAGCATAACTTTGAACCTAAATATATTACTATTAGAGGAAAAGGACAAATTTTAAAAGAGCTAAAAGATGCTGCCAAAGCAGCAGATAAAGTTTTTTTAGCTTCTGACCCGGATCGGGAGGGGGAAGCAATATCTTGGCATTTAGCCAAAAGTCTCGGTATTGATCCTAGTAGTTCTTGCAGAATTGAGTTTAATGAAATTACAAAGGGTGCGATTCAAAGGGCTTTAAAAAATCCCCGCCCAATTAACCTTGCTAAAGTTAATGCTCAGCAAGCCAGAAGAATTTTAGATAGAATAGTGGGGTACAAACTTAGTCCCTTACTCTGGCGGAAGATTAAAAAAGGGTTGAGTGCTGGAAGAGTCCAATCGGTAGCAGTGAAATTAATTTGCGATCGGGAGAAGGAGATTCAGAATTTTAAAATTGAGGAGTATTGGTCTCTTCGGGCTTTTTTACAAGGTAGTAAAAAGAATGATTTATTTTGGGCTAAACTGGTTAAAAAAGGTTCTCAAAAAATAGAATTAAAAAGTGAACAGGAAATACGAGCTGTTATTGAAGATTTAAAAGGCAAAAAGTTTTTTGTTTATTCAATAGAGGAAAAAGAAAGATTGAGAAATCCTTCTCCTCCATTTACTACGAGTAGTTTGCAGCAGGAAGCATCTCGTAAATTAAATTTTACCCCTAAAAAAACAATGAAACTAGCCCAGGAATTATATGAAGGTCTATCGGTGGGCAAGGAAGGAACAATTGGTCTTATAACTTATATTAGAACGGATTCTACTAGAATAGCCGAGAGTGTTCAGGAAGAGGCTAAAAATTATATTCTAACTAAATATGGGAAGGAATATCTCCCTAAACAGCCCAGAAAATACAAAGAAAAGAAAGGTGCCCAGGATGCCCATGAGGCAATTAGACCTACGGGAGTGGAGAGAGAACCGGATTTAATTAAAGAGTATCTGACAAAGGATCAATATAAGCTTTATAAATTGATCTGGGAGCGGTTTATTGCCAGTCAGATGAGTTCAGCAGTTTTAAATGTTTTAACTGTGGAAGTAAAAGCAGGGGATTATTTATTTAAAGCCTCTGGATCTAATTTAAAATTCCCTGGTTTTACGGTTGTTTATGAAGAAACTTTGGATGAGAAGAAGGAAGAGGATGAAAATAAAAGTTTGCCTAAATTAGAACAGAACCAAGAACTTGAATTAAAAGAATTAGACCCAAAACAGCATTTTACCCAGCCACCACCCCGTTATAGTGAGGCAATGCTAATAAAGGTTTTGGAAGAAAAAGGAATAGGTAGGCCTAGTACCTATGTACCAATTATTGAAACTATTCAACAGCGGGGATATGTGGTAAAAGAAGATAGAAGATTTAAGCCTACTGAGTTAGGTTTTATGGTTGTAGATATGTTATCTAAATACTTTCCTAAAATTATAGATGAAGAATTTACTGCGGAAATGGAAGGAAATTTAGATAGGGTAGAAGAGGGAAATGATGATTGGGTTAAAGTTCTGGCAGATTTTTATAAACCATTTGCTGAGAGCTTAAAATTGGCAGAAGAAAAAATTAAAGAGGTTGTGATTCCTGATGAAGTAACAGATGAGTTATGTGAAAAATGCGGACGAAATTTGGTTGTAAAACATGGTAGATACGGTAAATTTTTGGCTTGTCCTGGATTTCCGGAATGTAGATATACCAAACCTATTATCCAGGGAATAGGGGTATTGTGTCCTAAATGTAGCAGTGAAATTGTGGAAAGGAAGAGTAAGAAAGGAAAGAAATTTTATGGCTGTATGAGGTATCCGGATTGTGATTTCGTGAGCTGGGATAAGCCTGTGCAACAATTATGCCCGAATTGTGGACATCTTTTGGTTGAAAAAAGAAGTCGGGGAGGAGACTTTAAAATAATTTGTAATAATCCTGATTGTGGAGAGCAAAAGACAGTGGATTAAAGTTAGGTTATTTTTCTAGAACTATAAAAATAGCTAATTGGTTTTATGGAGGTCAGAAAATGGATGCACAGTTAACGATTATTGGAGGAGGATTAGCTGGATCTGAAGCTGCCTGGCAAGCAGCTCAACGAGGAATAAAAGTAGAATTATATGAAATGAGACCCCAAGTTAGTACTCCTGCCCATCATACTGGTTTACTGGCAGAATTAGTATGTAGTAATTCACTAAGGTCAGATAGCATGGAAAATGCAGTTGGTGTTTTGAAGGAAGAAATGCGTTTGATGAATTCTCTGATCATGTATTGTGCTGATAGATGCAGAATCCCCGCTGGGGGTGCGCTTGCCGTTGATCGGGAGGAATTTTCCCGGATGGTTACCGATTTAATTTGTAACCATCCTAATATTACCCTAATTAATAAAGAAGTGACTGAAATTCCTAGTTCTGGTGTGGTTATTTTGGCAACCGGACCGCTAACATCTGACCGTATGGCCCAATCCATTAAAAATTTTACCGGTGAGGAATATTTATATTTTTATGATGCTGCTGCTCCTATTGTTACTTATGATTCTATAAATCTGGATAAAGTGTTTAGAGCATCTAGATATGGGAAGGGAACAGATGATTATCTTAACTGTCCTATGACTGAGGAAGAATTTAATCATTTTTATGAGGCTTTGATCAAGGCTGAAAAATATCAGCCCAAGGAATTTGAAAAAAAAATTGTTTTTGAAGGGTGTATGCCGATTGAAGAGATGGCTGAAAGAGGAAGGAATACTCTTTTATTTGGTCCTCTTAAGCCTGTAGGGCTTATCGATCCAAAAACAAATAAGCAACCTTATGCTGTGGTCCAGCTTCGCCAAGATAACCGGGAAGGAACCCTCTATAATTTAGTTGGTTTTCAAACCCAGTTAAAATGGGGGGACCAGGATAAAATTTTTCGCATGATTCCCGGTTTAGAACGGGCCGAATTTGTTAGGCATGGCGTGATGCATAGGAATACCTATATTAATTCTCCTGTTTTATTAGAACCTACTTATCAGTTAAAGAGCAATAAGAATATCTTTTTTGCAGGACAAATAACTGGAGTTGAGGGTTATGTTGAATCAACTGCATCTGGTTTGGTGGCAGGTATAAATGCAGTTTGTTTAATCCGTGGTTTAGAGCCTTTTATTTTCCCTAAAACAACTTGTTTGGGGGCTTTGTCTAATTACATTACATCAGCTGATCCCCAAAACTTTCAACCTATGAATATTAATTTTGGTCTTTTACCAGAGTTAGAGGAAAAATTGAAAAAAGGTAGGGGGAGCAAAAAAGAAAAACGACTTAAATTAGGGGAAAGGGCAATTAATAGCCTGGTGGAATTTAAAGAAAATTTAGATTTTTTACTTGCATAAAACATTTAGGTTGTGTTAGTATGAAAATAATATGAAGATATATGGGTTGATGGTATGGATGAATAACTTACTAACCGAATTTTATGCTTATCTTAAACTAGAAAAAAATGTATCAGATCATACTTTGACAGCTTATAAAGTAGATCTTGCACAGTTCAGTGATTTTATAAAAAAACAAAAACAAAAAGAGATTACCGATTTATCAGGATTGTCCGTCGTTAAGCACTTAGATGTAAGGGGGTTTTTAGCCTTTCTGCAATCGGAAGGCTATAGTCGTTCTTCAATTGCCCGGAAGCTTGCGGCGGTTCGTTCTTTTTTTCGTTATATGTGCCGGGAAGGATATCTGCAGGATAATCCTGCGGCCCATATAGCAACTCCTAAGCAACAAAAAAAATTACCTGAATTTTTGTACCTTGAAGAAGCTAAGATGTTGGTTGAAGCTCCCGATCAAACTACTATTTTAGGTTGCCGGGATCGGGCAATATTGGAATTATTTTATGCTGCAGGATTGAGAATAGGCGAATTGGCAGGTTTGGATCTGGGAGATCTAGATTTTACGGTTGGATATGTGAAAGTTTTAGGCAAGGGATCGAGGGAAAGAATTGTTCCTATTGGAAGGCAGGCGCTTAATGCTTTAGAAAAATATTTAAATTATGCAAGACCCCAGTTAATAAAAGATAATACTAAAGCAATTTTTCTTAATAAAAATGGGACTAGACTTTCGATTCGGAGTATAAGAAGGATTGTGGATAAATATATTAAGCAGGTATCTTTGGAGAGAAAGATTACACCGCATTCAATTCGTCATTCATTTGCTACTCATTTACTGAATGCCGGAGCAGATTTAAGAACAGTTCAGGAGTTGCTTGGACACGTTAATATATCTACTACTCAGATTTATACTCACGTAACTAAGGAAAAAATGAAATTTGTTTATGATCAAACCCATCCTAGAGCTTAGTTTACATTAAAAAAGGAAGTGATGACTTTGTTTGAAGCAACTACCATTATTGCAGTAAAAAAAAATGGAAAGGTTGCAATGGCTGGTGATGGCCAGGTAACCTTTGCGGGAAACACAATAATGAAAAGTAATGCTAAGAAAGTTAGACGTTTGTACAACAACAAAGTTTTGGCAGGGTTTGCCGGTTCAGTAGCGGATGCTTTTACCCTGTTCGAAAAATTTGAAGGAAAACTTGAAGAATATAGAGGAAATCTGTCCAGGGCTGCTGTTGAATTAGCGAAAGAATGGCGTCTGGATAAAGTTTTAAGAAGATTGGAGGCTTTATTACTAGTTGCAGATTTAAATAATATTTTGGTTATTTCCGGTAGTGGCGAGGTTATTGAGCCGGATGGTCAGGTTATTGCTATTGGTTCTGGGGGTAACTATGCTTTGGCAGCGGCTAAAGCTTTACTGGATAATACTAACCTATCTGCCGCAGAAATAGCTGAAAAGTCTTTGCATATTGCTGCAGATATATGCGTTTATACTAACCATAACATAACATTAGAAGAGCTTGATTAAAATGAAGGGGGAATAAAGTTGGAAAATCTGACACCTAGTCAAATCGTTCAGGAGTTGGATAAATATATAATTGGTCAAAAAGAAGCAAAACGCTCAGTTGCTGTTGCTCTTAGAAATAGGTATAGGCGAAAACAACTTGCCCCTGAGCTTAGAGATGAGGTTATTCCTAAAAACATTCTTATGATCGGTCCTACTGGAGTTGGAAAAACAGAAATAGCCCGCCGTTTAGCGAAATTGGTAGGTGCACCTTTCATAAAAGTAGAGGCTACAAAATTTACAGAGGTTGGTTATGTTGGAAGAGATGTAGAATCGATGGTTAGGGAATTGGTGGAAACAGCAATTAGGATGGTTAAAGAAAAAAAGTTAGCTGTGGTTGAAGAAAAAGCCAAAAAATTAGCTGAAGAAAGGATTGTAAATTATCTTTTGCCAGGGAGAAAAAGGAGCATCAATACTGTTAACAATCCTTTAGGATTTTTATTTGGTCAGGTTAATTCGGATAACTTGGAAGAAGAAAAAGCAGAGGACCAGATTAAAGAAAGGGAAGAGATTCTTAGAAAATTGCGTGCTTTGGAATATGAGGATAAATTAATTGAAATAGAAGTGGAAGATCAATCTGCGCCTATGATTGAATTGTTTGCTAGCACCGGTTTAGATGAATTAGGAGCTAATTTTCAAGATATGTTTAATGGCTTAGTTCCTAAGAAAAAGAAAAGAAAAAAAGTTACCGTTGCTGAAGCCAGAAAAATTTTGACTCAGGATGAAGCTCAAAAATTAATAGATATGGATGCTGTTATTGCTGAAGCAATAAATATGGCTGAGGAAACAGGAATTATTTTTATTGATGAGATTGATAAGGTGGCAGGTAAAAGCGGCTACGGTGGTCCGGATGTATCAAGGGAAGGTGTGCAACGGGACATACTTCCTATTGTTGAAGGGAGTTCGGTTGTAACCAAGTATGGAGTTGTTAAAACCGATCATATTCTCTTTATTGCTGCTGGTGCTTTTCACATTTCAAAACCTTCAGATTTGATTCCTGAATTACAAGGCAGATTTCCTATTAGGGTTGAGCTAAAAAGTTTAACTAAGGAGGATTTTAAGAGAATACTGGTTGAACCGAGAAATGCTTTAATTAAACAATATATTGCTTTATTTGCTACAGAAGGAGTCAAACTTTCTTTTACGGAAGAGGCCATTGAAGAAATAGCAAGAATTGCTGAAGAAGTAAATGAACAGACAGAAAACATTGGGGCTAGACGGTTGCATACTGTTATGGAAAAATTACTAGAAGATCTTTTATTTATAATACCTGACCAATCTATTGAAAGTGTAGAGATTGACAAGGATTATGTAATAGCTAGATTAGGAGAATTAGTAAAGAATGCGGATTTGAGTAGGTATATTTTGTAAAGACAGGAGGAGAAAGATATGAGGACATTATTAGAAAGAACAAGAAGAATTAATAAGCTGCTATTAAAAACAGCCGGCAGTTTAGTTGATTTTGGATTAATGTCTACCGTATTGAGTGAGTTAATAGGAACTAACATCTATATTGTTAATAATTCAGGAGAAATTTTGGGCTATGCACTTTTAGACGGTTTTGAATGCGAAATTATGAAGGATGAGGTTTTGCGTAAGGAAAAGTTTCCACCAGAATATAATAAGTGGATTTTAGAATTTGAAGAAACATCGGCAAACATTCCTCAAAATAAACAGCTTTGCGTATTTAAAGAGCAGACGGATTGTATATTTAACGGCAAGTTAATGACCATTGTCCCTATTAAGGGAGGTGGCGAGCGGCTTGGTACTTTGATTTTAGCAAAGTTTCAAGATGAATTTACAGATGAAGATTTAATTTTAGCAGAATATGGAGCAACGGTTGTTGGAATGGAAATTCTAAGAGTTAAAGCGGAGAAGATTGAAGAAGAAGCGAGGAGAAAAGCAGCGGTTCAGATAGCTCTTGGTACACTTTCTTATTCCGAATTAGAGGCGGTAACTCATATTTTTGAAGAATTAGATGGAAATGAAGGCCTTCTTGTTGCTAGCAAAATTGCCGATAGAGTTGGGATTACCCGTTCGGTTATTGTTAATGCTCTCCGCAAATTTGAAAGTGCTGGGGTGATAGAATCCCAGTCTTTGGGGATGAAGGGTACTTATATTAAAGTACTTAATGAACGTCTTTTAGAAGAATTGAAAAAAAACAACAAAATTAAAAACTCATAAAAAAGTGGACAAGAAAGTCCACTTTTTTATTTGATGTCATAAAAAATATTTGTCAAAAAATAGGATGTTAATAAACAAATTTATGTTAAATAACCAAAATTAGTTAAATTTTTTGAAGGAATTTGGCGAAGCATAGCGAAGTTATAGGAGAAAAATAAAACCTTAAAAAATTTAAAAAGTTGAAGAAAGAATCTACAAAAAAATAAGTTAAGACGATGTACAAAAAAGGCAAACTGGGCGAAAGCCCAGGACGCAAAGCCAAGGGTCTAAGGACTTATTTAAGTCTATGACAGCCGGTTGCTGTGATTGTCCTACTTGTTCGTACCCTAGCTTTATCTAGGGTATTTGTGTATTATTATGCAAATGTATTGATAATTTATGCGGTGGTTTACTTCAAAATAATGTTTTTTGCTGAAAAATATTTAAAATTATAGAAGAAAGGAAAGGTAAGGTAAGATGATAAGAAATATCTTTAATATTCCAGCTATAAGATTAATGGAAAAAGGATTAGATCTTTCCGCTTTGCGTCATAGGATTATTTCCGAAAATATAGCTAATTCTGAAACTCCCGGTTATAAAAAGAAAGAAGTTTCTTTTTCTGGCTTGTTAGAGGATGCCCTTGCTAATTACTCTAATGGAATTGGAACAACAGACCCACTAGCTAAAAATAAACAAGAAGATGTTATCAGAGAAATAAAAACAACTAGTATGAGGAATGACGGCAATAACGTTGATGTGGATGAAGAAATGGTAAAACTTGCTCAAAACACTTTATATTATCAAGCCTTGTCTCAACAAGTAGGTGCGCATTTTGCGTTATTGAAAACAGTAATTAATGGTGGAGGGAGATAAAAATGAATTTATTTACATCATTCGCAATTAGTGCCTCCGGTTTGACCGCTCAAAGATTAAGAATGGACATAATTTCAAATAACATAGCCAATGCACAAACGACAAGAACCGAGCAAGGAGGCCCTTATAAAAGACAGGTGGCTGTTTTTGTTCCTATAGAACAGGATAAAAGTTTTAGATCTTACCTTAACAATAGTTTGGAAACTAGTTCAAAATTTGGGGGAGTTAGGGTTGCAGCTATAAGAGAAGATCAAAGCCCACCTAAACTTATTTATGATCCTAACCATCCAGATGCAAATGAACAGGGTTATGTGGCCTATCCTAATGTTGATTTGGTTAAAGAAATGGTAGATATGATTGGAGCTACAAGAGCTTATCAAGCTAATGTTACGGCTGTTAATTCAGCAAAAGCTATGTTTCTTAAAGCTTTAGAAATCAGTAGATAGATTAACTAGGAGGATAGTTGTATGAAAATTTTAAGCAGAGTTGAGATTCCAAGACTAGCAAGTTTTGAGGGAATGGAAAATAAAAAAAATGAGCAAAATTTTTCTTTTAAAAATATTTTCACACAAGTCATAAATGATGTAAATGCTCTCCAGAAAGAGTCTGAACGTTTGTCTTCAATGTTAGCTCTTGGTCAAGTGGAAGATGTTCATCAGGTAACTATTGCAACTGAAAAAGCTAGTCTTGCACTCCAGCTTACTGTAGAAATTCGGAATAAATTGGTAGATGCTTACCACGAAATTATGCGGATGCAATTATAAAACCAAGAAATATGCTGAGGTGAGTGCAAGATGGAATTTGTGCAGAAGTTAAAGCAACAATCTAAAGAAATATTAGATAAGTTTTCTAAAAAACAAAAAATTATTTTGGCTTCTTCAGCTCTTATTGTGCTTATAATCATAACTATTTTTAGTTCTATGATGGGGAAAGAAGAATATAATATTTTATTTAGCAATCTTGAACCTCAAGATGCATCAGCTATAACCCAAAAACTTAAAGAAAGTAAAATTCCTTATAAACTCAGTGACAATGGAAGTACCATTGCTGTTGCCCAGCCCCTTGAAAAAGTATATGAACTTAGAAATAGCTTGGCAGCGGATGGATTGCCAAGTGAAGGGGTGATTGGTTTTGAATCTTTGCAGGATCTACCATTTGGCACTACAGATACTCAGCTTAAAATGCTTTATCATAAGGCATTAGAAGGGGAATTATCTAGGACGATAAGCCATTTAAAAGGGGTAAAAAATGCTCGGGTTCATATAACAGAAGCAAAATCATCAGTTTTTGTTTCTGAAGAGACTCCTGCAAAAGCAGCAGTGGTAGTAGAGCTTGAGCCTGGTTTTAAGCTTGATTCCAATGCGGTGGACGGCGTTGTTCATTTGGTTGCTAATAGTGTAGAAAATCTTACTGTTGAAAATGTGACTGTATTAGATACAAATGGAAATATAATTTCAGCTTCGGGTGATACCCAGGGTACTAATAACAATAATATTACTATGGCACAATTAGAAATTCAAAAAGGATTTCAAAAAGATTTGGAACACAGTGTACAAACCCTCTTGGAGCAGGTATTGGGGCCGGGTAATGTGCAGGTTAGAGTAAATGCGGTTTTAGATTTTAATCAACTGGAAACGGAAAAGAGATTGTTTGAACCTGTTGTTGACGAGTCAGGAATAATTAGAAACATAGAAGAATTAAGGGAGTCTTTTACTGGTACTGAGTCGCCAGCTGGTGGTGTGCCAGGCACGGAATCTAATATACCCACATATACAAGTCCAGATAATACTGGTCAAACGAATCAGGAAACACATAGACGGGTTGTTAATTATGAAATAAATGAAATTAAGGAGAAATTAGTTGTTTCTCAGGGGAGCGTAAAAAGACTTAGTGTAGCAGTAGTAGTAAATGGAGAATTAGATCCCCAAAAACAAGCTGCTTTGGAAAATACGGTAGCGGCTTCTATTGGACTTGATGAGAATAGAGGGGACTTCATATCTGTAACGGGATTGGATTTTGATCAAACCCTAGCAGATATGCTAAGAGAAGATTTACAACAGCCTGAAAGTAGTTTCCCATTATTGTTAAAATTGCTCATTGCTGGCATAGGTGGGGCTGGACTGTTAACCTGGTTAATAATAAATAGAAGGAAAAAGAAAGAAAGCACCCTTGATTATGTCATTGGGGAAGAGGTTGCAGTAAGTGCAATAGAATCTGAACCAGTACTAAGTGCAGAAGAGATGGAAAAGAAACAGTTAAGGGAAGAAATAGAAAAACTAATCAAGCAGAAACCGGAAAACGCAGCTCAAGTTATAAGGACTTGGTTGGCAGAGGAATAGGGGTGAAAATGAAATGTCGCGTCAAAACAGGAGAGAATTAACAGGATTACAAAAAGCTGCGGTTCTGCTTATATCTTTGGGGCCGGAAATGTCTTCTAAAATATTGAAACATATGCGGGATGATGAAATTGAACAGTTGACTTTAGAAATTGCCAATATGAGACGTTTCCCTGACGATATAAGGGACAAGGTGTTTGAAGAGTTTCAGCAGCTATGTACTGCCCAGCAATATTTGTCCCAGGGCGGCATCCAGTATGCTAGAGAGGTTTTAGAAAAAGCCTTGGGTCCGCAAAAAGCGGCAGAAATAATTAATCGACTTACTGTTAATTTGCAGGTTAGGCCCTTTGACTTTGTACGAAAAACTGATCCTGCCCAATTACTTAATTTTATTCAGGGGGAACACCCTCAAACTATAGCCCTTATACTTGCTTATCTCAGTCCTGAACAGGCTGCAATTGTTATGTCTGGTTTGCCGCCGGAAAGACAGATTGATGTGGCCAAGAGAATTGCACTTATGGATAGAACTTCTCCGGAGGTTATTAGAGAAGTTGAACAGGTATTAGAGAGAAAACTTTCTACAATGGTTACTCAGGATTTTACTTCAACAGGCGGAGT
>DUMD01000023.1 GCA_012840065.1 Clostridia bacterium | reverse complement strand
CTGTAGTTTCCTCCAATGATGTTTTTACCAAATCAAAATCAGTTACCGGTACTAGCTCTTCTGCCAATTCTCTGCCTAGTTGGGAAAAAGTTAAATCAGCTAAGTTTTGTTTAATTTTATCAAATTCTAATAATTTGTAAGTCCTCAAATCCAATACCTTCACCTCTTCAACCGTACAATTATGCCAGATTACCCTTAAAGAAGTCAATAACAGTTGGAGTTAAATCTCGAAGCGATTTTATTCTTAGCCCAAATTCCTGATGTTTCTTACCAATTAAGATAGTTGGCACAAAATTACAGGTATGAGTTTTAAGAGATAAGTCCTCAATATTTCCATGGTCGCTGGTTATTACAATTAAATTATTTTTTAAATCTGAATTTTTACATACGGAACCTAAAAACCGATCAATAATATTTAAAATTTTTTCTGTTAATTGTTTATCTTTTTTATGACCAGCCAAATCAGTCTGAAAATATTCAAAAAGACAAAAATCATAATTACTTGCCAATTCTGCCAATCTTTCCCCTGCTAACTCCGGAGTTATTAATGGCAAATCATACCCTTGTTCAATTAGCAATTCGTTAGTTATATCCTGGTAAACAGCATTTCCTGCCAATAAATCATCTAAAGTTCTTAATTTTAATCCAGCCGTTAAAGCAGCTATAGTAGTAACGGAATGTCTTCTTTTTTTAGCCTGCACTAATTTAAAATAGTGGGGGCTATAGGCATTGGCCGAAGTTACAGAAAACCCTAATTTCAAAAGCTGCTTATAGACGCTATACTCGGCCAGAACTTCCTTTAGAATCTTAGTAGGATAGGCATTTATGTGCCTGCCGGCAATTTTAGCAGCATTTTTCCCAGTAAGAATAGTTGTCTGTCCTGTAGCACTTTGAGGAATCCCCTCCACTCCTAAGCAGGGATCTGTCTGAACAAGAGTTACTTCTGGGGATTTATAATCTTTAAGTTCAGCTGTTAAGGGGTTACCTCCAAATAAACTACGAATAAAAGGCATTTCAGCCGACACCATCGGATTTTTCTCTGCATCATTTTCTCCTAGACCAAAACCATCTAAAAAAATAAAAGTTATCCCCATACACACTCTCTCCTTCACCGTCAATTACAATAGTATTTTACCATACCTTTTTTAAGGTTTAAATCAGAACTAGACATTAAAGGTTTAGTTTAAGCCTTCGGAGCTAGTAGGGGAATTTATAACCAATTTCTTTGCCAAGTTGCGGAGCTGAGGATCCCGTGCATTCTCACTAAGCCATTCAACATATTTCCGATCTGATAAAAATACTTCACTAAGAGATTGGTTAGCATATTTCCCAAAGTTCAAAATAAGATCTGTTTCCTCATCCCTTTCAAACTTAGTTTCTTTTTTGCTGCCTATATTCTCTCCAAGTTGACCTTTTTCAGCCTTTTCTCCCTCCAGATCGCCCAATTCTTCCACAGTAGTCATCCCAATGTTTACGGCAAATCTAAGCGCCCTGGCAATAGCACGAGTTTCTGCCATTCTAATGATATGAGGAACCAACCCTCTACTAACGGAAGAAGGTGAAGCATCTCCAATCCCCGTAAAAAAACCTTTTTCTGTTTCTACCTCTGCCTGCACTACAGCAATCTGTCCGTTTTCAGCAGATGGAATTTGCAGTAATTTAGTATTAATTTTTTTTAACCCCTCCTGATGAGCTAAATTTAAAAGCCCTTCAAACAGGATATAGTCTTTACCCTGAAGTTTAATTACAAAATCGTTTAATTGTTTTTTATGGTCATCCATTTTATTACCTCCTAACTGCAATTATATCACAAACATATGTTCGATTTTGCTTTTACTTTAATTTATGCTAGTTTTTGCAAAACTAAAACTACTATCCTAATTCTTAACAAACAAAAAATTCCTACCTAGGTAGGAATTTTGGGTTCAAGCTTTAATTATTTTTCGCCAACTTTTTTAGTAGCTTTTTAACTGGCAGAGTATTTACTACATCTTGTTTAGTTAACCAGCCTCGTCTGGCTGTTGCCACTCCAAAAACCATTTTATCTAAGCCCGCCAAATCATGGGCATCAGTATTAATCGCCAAAGAAATATTCATTTCTTTAGCCTTCCGAACATATTCATCTTTTAAATCAAGGCGATCCAAAGAAGAATTTATCTCCAATATAGTGCCGGTCTCCCTTGCTGTTATAAAAAGTTTATCTAAATCAATTTCATAAGCAGGCCTTCTGCCAATAATTCTACCCGTTGGATGGCCAATAATATCTACATGTTTATTGCGCATAGCAGAAATTATTCGTTCGGTCATTTTTTCCTTACTTTGTTTGAAACCAGAATGAATAGAAGCAACAACAAGATCTAGCTTGGCCAACACTTCATCAGGATAATCTAATTTTCCATCTGCAAGAATATCTACTTCAACCCCGGATAAAACTGTAAAATCTTTTAATCTATCATTTATTCTCTTTATTTCAGCATTTTGTTCTATTAATTTATCTACATTGAGTCCGTTAGCAATTCCAAGAGATTTAGAATGATCACAAATTGCAATATACTGGTATCCTTTTTTGATTGCCCGGCCCACCAGTTCTTCGATACTATTGATTCCATCACTATAATTGCTGTGAATATGTAAATCACCAAGCACATCTTTGGTAGCAACCAAATCAGGAAGATGGCCCGAAAGGGCAGCTTCAATCTCCCCTTTATTTTCTCTAAGTTCAGGTGCAATAAAAGGCATACCTGCCAGTTCATATATTTGTTCTTCCCCAGTTAGAAAAACATAATCCCCCTGCTTAAATAAATGATAGTCTCGACAAGTATATCCCTTTTGTTTTAGAAGCATAAACACCTTTCTTACATGGTCCTTATTACCAGTTAAGTAAAATTTAGCTAAAGGATATTGTTCCGGTGATACAAACCAGGCATCAACTTTAACCCCATTCCCTACTAAAAAACTACAGTAGTTATAACTGCCTTCCAATTTTTCTCTAAATTCAGGTAATTTTTCAATAAAGTCTATCGTTTTTGAAGGATTATCAGAAACTATTAGTAAATCTAGATCCCCAACCGCATCTCTTTTCCTGCGCATGCTTCCTACTGGTATTATTTTAATAATGTTTTTCTGCAACTTTAAACTATTAATTAAACTATCTAACAAAGGAATAGCAATTGTTAAAGGTATTTCCCTTCCCATGGAACGGAGAATCTGAATTTCTCTTTTAATGTTTAACTCTGTTCTAGGACCAACATGAGGTAACTCCCGCAGTTTTTTGGACTTAGCTGCAGCTTCCAACTCGGCTAAGCTAGTAATATTTAATTTTTGCCAAAAAGTACGAGCTAATTTAGGGCCAACACCTGAAATTGATAAAATATCCCTCAATCCGGCAGGAATTTCTTTCCTTAAAAGATTTAATTCTTGCATCTGCCCAGTTTCTAAGATCTCTTTTATTTTTTCTGCCAAGCCTGCTCCTATACCTTCAATGGTATTTAGCTTGTTTTTTTGCTTTAAAATTTCTAAATCATCCGGTACTTTTTTTAATATTTGAGCAGCCTTACGGTATGCTTTTACTTTATAAGGATTTTCGCCTTTAAGTTCAAGAAGATCTGCCATTTCACTAAATAACCAGGCTACCTCAATATTTTCCAAATTCTAATTCCTCCCTAACCTAGCAAAGTAAGTTTTTCCTAAGTTTAGAAAGATTATAAAGTTTAAAATTCTTCAAATAGTAAAAGTAGGAGGGATGTATTGGTTTAAAACTAAACCTATAACTTCTTTAACTTTTCCATAAAAATAAGGAGACAACTGAATAAACCATTGGGCAATTCCAGACTGACTGACAGCTTGATTTACTACTTCCATGGAAACAGTTTGCATAATTGTAATTCCAATTAAAACCACAATTCCACCCTTAACCAAACCCAAAAGGGCTCCTGCCAATTTATTAACTAAACCAATAACCGGTAGATTAAATAATTTATTTATCGCTGAAAAAAACAAAATAAGAATTTGACTAACAACAAGTGTAATTAGAACAAAAGAAATGGCCCGAACAATAATCGGATTTATTTCCCACCTTTTTAAAATTTCAAAAGCAAGAATAGGAGAATATAAATAACCGCAATAAAAGCCTAAAACAATACTGATTAATCCGGCAAGTTGAAGAATAAACCCCTGCTGAAAGCCGGGTATTAAATGAGCCAAAAGAATTATTAAGATAACCAGGTCAAGCCAATTCAATTTTCGCCCTCCATTTCCGCAAAACCTAAACCCCTCTGCACTCCTCTATCAAATTAGTCAGTTCTTCATAATCCTGTTTGATTTTTTGTAATTGATCTGCCAAATTCAAAGCTACTAACAAAGCAACATCATCTCTAGATAGAATGGGATTCTGTTTTTGAATTAATTCCATTTGCTCATTGACCATAGCAGCTAATTCTCTTACATATTGAGGAGAATGCCCTTTAGTTTTTATTGTATACTCCTTATTCAAAATATGTACCTTTACTTTACTTTCATCCCTATTTTTTTCTTGCATAGCTATCAACCTTCCTAAAAATTACTTGTGGTTTATTTATTTCTCCTTTTTCCCTTCAATTCCCTTTCTTAAGGCAGCTTAAGTAGCAACTGGCTTTACTCAATATGATTTTTCAGCTTAATTATTTTTTTCCCATAAAAATTAATTCCATACAAAATTAATTTACCATGCCTTTCATTTAGCTTTTCATAAGGGAAAAATTAAAAAGAACTGGAACCCAAAACACAGTTGGATTCCAGCCCCATAAATCCTTATTGTCTTAATTCAGCTCCAAATTTCTCCTTGAGACTTTCAACAATCCGGTTATGAACTTCATTAACTTCTTCATCAGTTAAAGTTCTGTCTTTAACACGATATACTAAAGAATAAGCTAAGCTTTTTGCCCCCTCCGGAATGTTCTTCCCGCGGTACAAGTCAAACAATTTTACCTCTTCCAGTAATTCTCCACCAACATGAGTCAATACTGCCATTAAATCCGCAGAACTAACAGATTCTTTTACAACCACAGCCAAATCCCGGGAAATAGAAGGAAATTTAGGCAATGAATTGTAAAATCTATCTAATTTAGCTTTAGCAATAATATTGGCAAAATTGAGTTCGAAAACACATACTCTCTTAGCAATTTTATAATTTTCCAAAACCGAAGGATGGACTTCCCCAATTACTCCCAAAATAAGCTCTCCACTGACAATAGCTGCAGTTCTCCCCGGATGGAATCCTGCCGCTTCCGCTGCAATGTATTGACGTTTTATTGCCAGACGGTCAAACAAATTTTCAATAATTCCCTTAAGTTTAAAGAAACCGCCATCTTCTACAACAATATTATCTCCACTGAAAGACGGATAACCAGTTATCGCCCCAACCAACTGAGGCACTTCCAGAGCTAATTGGTCAGGTGAAAATTGTTTTGGATAATAAACAGAAGCAATTTCAAAAATTCCTAGCTGATTAACTTGGCGGTTTAAATTTCTCGCCACTACCTCTAAAATACTGGGCATCAAAGTAGTCCGAAGAATACTTTGCTCTTCAGTAAGCGGATTCTGTAAAGAAATAAATTCCCGCCGCTCATCATCTTCGCTCAAATTGATTAAATCAAGATCTTCCGGCTTTACTAAACTAAAAGTAATAACCTCATTAAGTCCGCAAGCCGTTAAAACATCTTTAGCAATATCAGTAACCAATTGACTCCTGTTCTTTCTACCTTGAGTTACTTCGCCTTTTATAGAACTTTCTTCAATCTGATTATAACCATAAATCCGAGCAATCTCTTCAATTAAATCCACTGCTTCTACTAAATCAGGCCTAAATGTAGGTACGGTCACGGCTAATTCGCCATCTTTTACTTCAACATGCAGATCTAATTTTTCTAAAATCTCCTTTACAAGATCAATAGTTAAATTTGTTCCCAAGAGATTATTAACCTTACTTAAAGACAGATTAATTACTCTAGGCTGAACTTCATTAGGATAAACATTTACACTATCTTGACAAACACTTCCTCCGGCAAGTTGAATAATGAGTTCGGCTGCCCGTTGGGCTGCAAGTTCACAAACATTCGGATCTACTCCTTTTTCAAACCTTAAGGAAGCTTCCGAACGCAAATTAAATTGTTTTGCTGTTCTTCTAATGGAGACAGGATCAAAATTTGCTGATTCAATTAGAATATTTACCGTGTTTTCAGTAACTTCGCTGTTTTCTCCTCCCATTACACCTGCTATCCCCACTGGTTTATCATTATCAGCAATCACCAAATTATCTTCAGTTAAAATTCTCTTATTGCCATCTAAAGTTACAATTTCCTCATTCTGTCTGGCCCTGCGCACAACAATTCGCTTCCCACTTAACTTATCATAATCAAAAGCATGAAGGGGCTGACCAAGTTCAAACATTACATAATTAGTTACGTCTACCACATTATTTATTGAACGCACGCCGATTTTGGCTAAAGCCCTTTGCAGCCAAAAAGGCGATGGACCAACTTTTACTCCCTTAATAATTTTGGCTACATATCTTTTACACAAATCACTTGCATCAATTTGGATGTCGATTAATTCTTCTGTTTTTTCAGAACTTTCCTCTAACCTAGGTTGAGGCATTTTAAGGGAATTACCAGTCAGAGCTGCTACTTCCCGGGCAATACCTACCATCGAAAGACAGTCTCCCCGATTGGCAGTTAACTCAAAAGTAATAACTGTATCATCAAGATCTAATACTTTTCTAACATCCTGGCCAATTGGAGTATCAGGAGGTAGAATAAGTATTCCGTTTTGCTGTTCCGGAGGAAGACCTTTTAAATCTAGACAAAGTTCCTGGGCGGAACACATCATCCCTTCCGATGGTTCTCCTCTTAACTTAGATTTCTTTATTTTTACACCATTAGGCAAAATAGCTCCGTTAGTTGCCACAGGAACAATATCTCCCACCTCAATATTGGTTGCTCCTGTTACAATATTCAAGTACTCTTCTTCTCCTATATCCACCTTGCAAATTGATAACCTATCAGCATTAGGATGTTTAATTTTGCTCATAATTTTACCTGTAACAACTTTATCTAAATTTGCTCCCAGGTATTCCACTTCCTCTGCTGCAATTCCAACCATAGTTAATTTATCCGCCAGTTCTTTGGGATCAAGCTGGCAGGATACATAATTTTGCAACCAATTATATGATACTTTCAATTTATTTTCCTCCTTCCCTAACTAAAACTGTTTCAAAAATCTCAAGTCATTTTCAAAGAACAATCGGATGTCATCAATCCCATATTTTAAGATAGCAATCCGTTCAACTCCCATTCCAAAAGCAAATCCCGATACCTGCTCAGGATCATAGCCGGCCATTTCCAATACCCGAGGATGCACCATTCCAGCTCCTAATATTTCTAACCAACCGGTATGTCCACAAGTCCGGCACCCTTCACCGCCGCAAATATTACAAGAAACATCAACCTCAGCACTTGGTTCTGTAAAAGGGAAGAAACTGGGACGGAAACGGACCTTCCTATCATGCCCAAACATTTCATGGATAAATTGAGTTAAAGTCCCTTTAAGTTCAGCAAAACTAACATTTTTATCAACCACTAATCCTTCTACCTGATGAAACATTGGGCTATGAGTATTGTCAATAGCATCTCTCCGGTAAACCCTTCCTGGACTAATTATCCGAATAGGAATCTCAGGCACTGTCCTTTCCATTACTCTAGCCTGTACAGGTGAAGTATGAGTTCTCAGTAAAAAATTTTCCGTAATATAGAAGGAATCCTGCATATCCCTGGCAGGATGATCCTGAGGAATATTCAAAGCCTCAAAGTTATAATAATCCGTTTCTATCTCTGGACCCTCTGCTATTTCAAAGCCCATATTCAAAAAGATATTCTTAATTGAATCTAAAATTATTGTTAAAGGATGTTTATTCCCTAATATAATAGTCTGACCCGGCATAGTAACATCGATTTTCTCCCTTTCTAATCTTTGAACAAGTTCCTGCTGTTTTATCTGCCGACTCTTCTCCTCCAAAGCAAGTTCTAAAGCATCCCTAATCTCATTAGCCAACTGACCAATCAGTGGTTTTTCTTCGGCTGACAACTTACCCATTCCTCTCAAAACCTGAGTCAGTTCTCCCTTTTTACCAAAATATTTTACTCTAATTTCATTCAGCTCATTAGTACTTTGGGCCAAATTAATCTGGTTTTCAGCCTGCTTCTTCAATTCTAAAAGCCGTTCACGCATCCTAGATTCCCCCTTACTCTAAATAATTTTTAATTAAGTCAGACTATTTATTAATCTTAAAAAACAAAATGCCTTCATCCCTTCTTTCCAAGGGACGAAAGCATTAATAAACCTCCGCGGTACCACCCTAGTTGACCGATTTACGATCCTCTTTAATACACTCCTATAACGGAGGAGTTCCGGTCTAACCTACCCACTGCAGGCAAAGCAGCTTCAGCCGACAGTTCAGGAGTGAACTTCATTTAGTAAGCACTTTAAAAGTGTTCTCAGTCGCTGACACTTTCTTCCTGTAAAGTCCTTATCCTAAACTACTCTCTCCATCATAACTATTAATAAATATATTTATTGTAAAACTATTTTCTTATATAACAGATAAGCTGTTATAGAACCCGTGGCTTCGAATATCATCCAATAAAGATCGGCAATTAACATCTGAAGGCCACATCCCTTCTTAAAAAATAAATATCTGCTCGTACTTCGTATTATATCATAGACAAAATTGGAAAACAAGCTGGGATAAATTTAAGAAAACCTTTGCTTTACAGCTTCATAAACAAAAAGGGATGCAGCTATGGCTACGTTTAGAGACTCGGCTTTTCCTAGAATTGGAATTTTTGCAGACTTATCGGCTAGGGCTAAAATTTCAGCAGAAATTCCATTAGCTTCATTACCCAAAATAATGGCCGTAGACCTCTTTAAATCCAATTGATGATAGTAATAATCTCCTCTGCTATCTGCAGCAATGACCTGAATGCCTCTTTTTTTTAGATCTGTAATCTGCTCACGTAAATCATCAACAACAACCACAGGTAGGTGAAAAATTGATCCCATAGTAGATCTAAGTAATTTAGGATTAGTGACATCCACTGTCCCCTTACCGCAAATCACTCCTGAACATCCTGCTGCATCGGCTGATCTGATAATTGTACCTAAGTTACCGGGATCCCTTATTTGATCTATAATCAAAATTAAAGGATTGGGAACAACCAGTATTTGGTTCATATTTACTTTAGGTTTTTCTGCTACCCCCAAAATCCCTTGGGAAGATTCAGTAGAACTTATTTCATTAATAATATTGTCGGTCACAAGATTATGCCTCAGCCCAGCATTTTTAATATAGACCATCAATTTTTGTCCTCGCTCGTTCTTTAAAACTTGATCACTATAAAGAAAATATTTAAATCTAATACCAGCCTGCAGAGCCGTTTCAATTAATCTTACTCCTTCTAAAATCATTAATCCTGTTCTTTCACGGTTTTTAACCAATAACAATTTTTTCGTTTGTTTTACCACTTCGTTTTTAGGGCTTACTATTAAATTCAAGGAAAAACACATCCTTATCGATTTTACCTTCGAAAAATTTAACAGCTCTATTACCTTTAATATAATTTAGTATTTCCAATAAAAACAATACCAAAAACTATAAAATCCAAAACTAAGCTGTCCTACTTGAACACAACAGTAAAAATTGCTTACAAAAAGTTATTAGACTTATTAGTAACTTAAATATAAAAAGGGAAAGACCAAATCTCTCCCTTTTTCCTAAGCTTTTAAACTTTCTTTAGCCATCTCAACTAATTTGGCAAAACCTTGAGCATCATTAACTGCTAAATCAGCTAGCATTTTACGGTTAATATCTACCCCGGCCATTTTTAACCCATTAATTAAACGGCTGTAAGATAAACCATTAAGCCGAGCAGCTGCATTAATGCGGGCAATCCAAAGTTTACGGAAATCACGTTTACGGGCTTTCCGATCCCGATAAGAATAACTTAAAGATTTAAGAAGTTGTTCATTAGCCCTGCGGTAAACCTTGCTTTTAAGGCCTCTATAACCTTTAGCTAATTTTAATATCTTTTTATGTCTTCTACGAGCTGTTACCCCTCTTTTTACTCTAGGCATAATAAGTAACCTCCTTTATTCCTATTACATATAGGGCATTAATTTTTTAATACGTTTGTAATCACTGTCATGTACTAATGTAGCTTTGCGCAGGTTACGTTTCCGTTTAGGAGATTTTTTCTCCAAAATGTGACTAGCAAAAGCCTTCTTTCTTTTTATCTTCTTGGTACCAGTAACTCTAAAACGTTTCATTGCGCCTCTATGGCTTTTCATTTTTGGCATGAACTCTTCTCCTCCTTAGTCCTGTTTAGGTGTCAGAACCATAATCATATTTTTTCCCTCAACCTTAGGTTTGCGTTCAACCGCACCTAATTCTGCAGTATAAGCAGCGATCCGATCCATTAAACTATGCGCCAAATCCACATGGGTAATTTCTCGACCTCGAAAAGTGATGGTTATTTTTACCTTATTACCATCGGACAAAAACCTTAATGCGTTTTTCATCTTGGTCTCAAAATCATGTTCGTCAATAGTTGGACGCATTTTTATTTCTTTTACATCAATAGTTTTCTGGTTTTTACGAGCTTCTTTTTCCCGTTTGCTTTGTTCGTATCTATAACGTCCGTAATCCATAATCTTGCAAACAGGTGGTTTAGCATTAGGGGCCACATTCACTAAATCCAGATCGTGTTCTTGAGCAATTCGAAGAGCTTCCTTAAGGCTGACAATACCTAATTGTTCGGAATCTTTACCAATCAAACGCACTTCTCGAGCACGAATTTGCTCATTAATTAATAAATCCTTACTAATGTGGTGTCACCTCCTCAAAAATTTAAGAAAAAAACAAAGGACAGGCAGAAACCACCCGTCCTAAATATAGCAAAGATTATTTACTATAAAAGATACCTTAGGAGCAGCATTTCGCGCACTAAGGTGAGAAGCGGATGACTTCTACTTTCACACAATCTCCAGGTTGAAATTATAACACAGATTACCCCTACTGTCAACAAATTACTTAATCTGTTACTTTTGCTTTTATTTCTTCTAAAATTGTTTGTTTAAATTCTTCAACTGGTTTTACACCTAGGTCTCCACGGCTCCTACTCCGCACAGACACGCTTTCGTTATTAGCTTCTTTTTCACCAATAATTACCATATACGGTACTTTTTCTAATTGAGCCTCTCTGATTTTGTAACCTATTTTTTCATTTCTGCTATCAAGTTCAACCCTAATTCCCAGTCGGAAAAGTTCATCTTTTAATTTTTCTGCATATTCTTTTACTTTATCAGTTATCGGGAGAATTTTTACCTGCACAGGAGCTAACCAAAGAGGGAAAGCACCTGCATAGTGTTCGGTTAAAATGCCAATAAAACGTTCAATACTCCCAAATACCACCCGATGAATCATTACCGGGCGATGCTTTTGACCATCTTCTCCAATATAGGTTAAATCAAATTTTTCCGGCATCTGGAAATCTAATTGAATTGTTCCGCATTGCCAAGTTCTTCCTAGACAATCTTGAAGATGAAAATCAATTTTAGGACCGTAAAAAGCTCCGTCCCCTTCATTAATTTTATAATCCATTCCCTTTTCCTGTAAAGCATTTTCTAAAGCTGAAGTTGCCATTTCCCATATTTCATCAGACCCCATTGCCTTTTCCGGTTTTGTACTTAATTCAACATGGTATTCAAAACCGAAGGTCTTATAAAAATCATCAATGAGATCAATAACTCCTAAAATTTCCTCTTTTATTTGGCTGGGCAACATAAAAATATGTGCGTCATCCTGAGTAAAACAGCGCACCCGCATCAGACCGTGCAAAACCCCCGACAGCTCGTGCCTATGCACCAATCCAAGTTCCGCAATCCTAATAGGCAAATCCCGGTAACTATGGAG
>DUMD01000022.1 GCA_012840065.1 Clostridia bacterium | reverse complement strand
TTAAAGAATTAAGGCAAATCTTTCAACTTTTATTAGCTGCTGATAATGCAATAAAGACCGGCAAATATGAACCAAGACTGTCTCTTGAATTATTGGTTGCTGAATTAGTTGGGTAAAAAATATATGCTCTAAAAAAACGAAAATGCGCTCAAAGCGCATTTTTTTATCCGTTAATACTATTTAATGCTCTAGCTAAGGAAGATTTTTTACGGGCTGCAGCATTTTTATGAATAACCCCTTTGGTAGCGGCTTTATCAATTAAACTAGTTGCTTTTCGAAGAGCCACTACTGCTTTTTCTTGGTCGTTATTGTTTACAGCTTCCATAAATTTTTTGGTTGCTGTTTTTATACTGGATTTAATTGCTACATTTCTTTTACGGCTTTTTTCAGCTAGGCTAACTCGTTTAATAGCGGATTTGATGTTTGGCATGGAATTTCACCTCCTCTTGGGGTTAAAAATCTAAATAAAAAATTAACATAAACATTCTACCACGAAGGTTAAGTTAATGCAAGCTTAGGGTATAGCTTTTAGAAAATTATGTAGGTTTTTAATTAGTACTTTTCTCTGAAAAAAGCAGAATAAATTTTGTTTTTTGCTAAAGTATAAATAAAGTATAAAAAAATTTGTTTAGGTTAATCTATTTTATGTAATTTACTACATAATTTAACAAGGAGGAATTCAAATGGTAAGGACAGTTATCCGTTTTATTATTTCGGCTATTGTTTTATTAGTGGTTAGCTTATTTATTCCAGGTTTCGAAATAGTAGGATTTTTTAACGCTTTAATTGCTGCTGTGGTAATTGCAGCCCTAGGTTATTTAGCTCAACTGGCTTTCGGCAAAGATGCTTCTCCTCAAAGTAGGGGAATAGTATCCTTTATAGTTGCAGCACTGGTTATTTATATAGCCCAATGGTTTGTTCCAACGATGAGAGTCAATATATGGGGCGCTGCTCTGGCAGCTTTAGTTATTGGTTTAGTTGATGCTTTAGTACCTACTACTATTAGATAGGAATAATTAATGAAAATGGTAAGGTTTTGTTGGACCTTACCATTTTCATTTTTAATCATAAACACTCTTCTTCCGGCATATAATTTTGCATGGAGGAGGCGGTGGTTATGATTGTTTAGAGGTTTGAAAAAATTTTTTAAATTCCTAGCTAATTACAAGAGATTGTTATATGTTTACTTACTATTGATAACTATTGTTTTAGGTTTATTACTGAATAAAATGGTGTTTAGAATAGAAGAACCGATTGTGCCGGCTTTCGCTGGAACGGGAGTGGTGAATAAGGATCCGGACAGTTGGTTTGAGATTATTTTAGATAAGTTTATTTTTAATGCGGATAATTGTGAGAAGCTTTTGAATGAGGGGCTCCCTGTTTTAAGCTATTATGCAGAAAAGGATGTTAATTATAAGAAAGCTACTCAGGGATTGATGGAATCAATTTTTTCTTTTATTACAAATGTTGACCTTAACAATCCTACAACTTATTTTCATGATCAAATTCCTCTTGTAGCAAAAATTGATTATCCTATTTTAGCAAGATACCAGGAAAGAGAAGTTGTTTATACTCCTGGAGAAGAGATTGTTCCTAATTCAGAGGAACCTAGTGTGCCTATTCCTAATGAACTTCCGGCGAATGACAAACCTCCCCTTACTAACTTTAACGGTAAAATCTTGGTTGGAATTTATCATTCCCATAATTCAGAAACCTATAGGGAGAGGCCGGGGGATATAGGTGATTACCATGTGGCAGGGCAGAATGGGGATGTTGTAGATTTGGGAGAGGTGCTAAGTAACTATTTGCAGAACCAATATCAAATTGGAACTGTGCATTCTAAAACCATTCATGATTACCCGGTTATGAGACAGGCATATCAAAGATCGGTAGTAACTGCCCAGCAAATGTTAAAGACATATCCGACAATAGAAGTCCTGTTAGATATTCATCGGGATGCGGCAAGTAGAGAGTTAACAGTAACGGAAATTCAGGGCAAAAAAACAGCAAGGATAATGATAGTTGTTGGTACGGATAGATTAGGGTTAGCCCATCCTAATTGGGAGAAAAATTACGAATTTGCAAAAAAAATTGTGACTGAAATGGAAAGGATGTACCCGGGTTTATCTAGAGGAATTGTGGTTGCCGATGCAAGATATAACCAACATCTGTCTCCCGGTTCTTTAATTATTGAAATAGGATCCCATGAAAATTCGAAAGAAGAAGCTTTAGCTAGTATTCCTCTTTTTGGTGACGTTTTAGCTTCGGTATTAAAAAAATAAAATTGATGCCTTTGCGTATTTTATGGCAAAGGCATTTTATATTTAAAATAGGTAAATAATAGTAATAATATAGTGAAATTTAAAATAAGGAGTTGGCTGAATATGGATGGCAGAAAAAAAGAGAAAACATTTGGTGAATATTTTTTATTAGGAATTTTTATTTTCTTGGTTAGTGTTGTAAGTGGGATATTATTATGCGAATATAACTGTAATTCTCTTTTGGGGGTTAAAGAGCCTATTAAGTCGATAGGATTTTGGCAACCGGAAGTGGGTACCTACTGTCTTAACTTGTTTGGGAATAATTATCAGTTTAGGCAGATCATAAATTATGGCAGTTTAGACTTAGGACAGGATAAAATTTATTTAACTCTTTCTAATAGAGTTTTCGCAATTCCAACAAGAATAAATTTAATCCCAATAAAAAATGTAATAAAAATCATGAATAAATGAGAACAAGATCAGTTGCAGCCTAACAAAATCCTTCTCTTGTCGGGAAAGATAGAAGATGTTATAATTTTGTAATATGGGCAGGACAGGTGATTTTATGGCAAAGAGAGGGATGAAAAGATCATGAGTGAAGTTAGCCAAAGACAGAAGAAAATTAGAAACTTTTCCATAATTGCTCATATTGACCACGGAAAATCCACTCTCGCTGATAGATTATTAGAATATACCGGAACCTTATCTAAAAGAGAAATGTCTGAGCAGGTTCTAGATAAGATGGATCTAGAACGGGAGCGGGGAATTACTATTAAAGCTCAGGCGGTACGCCTGGAGTATAAAGCTGAGGATGGGGAAGTCTACGAGTTAAATTTAATTGATACACCTGGTCACGTTGATTTTACTTATGAAGTGTCCCGCAGTTTAGCAGCTTGTGAAGGTGCTTTGCTGGTTGTTGATGCCGCTCAGGGAATAGAAGCCCAGACTCTCGCAAATGTTTATTTGGCTCTTGAACATAATTTGGAGATTATTCCTGTAATTAATAAAATAGACCTTCCTAATGCTGATCCGGATAGGGTAAAGAAAGAAATTGAGGATGTAATTGGTTTAGATGCCAGCGATGCTATTTTAGCCAGTGCTAAAGATGGTACGGGAATTAAAGATATTTTGGAGGCCATTGTTAAGAAAATCCCGGCCCCGAAAGGGAGCGAGGATGAGTCTTTAAAAGCTCTTATTTTCGATTCCCATTTTGACCCTTATAAAGGTGTCATTGCCTATTTTAGAATCGTATCCGGTCGCATTTATCCTGGGATGAAAATTCAACTGATGGCAACTAATAAACAATTTGAAGTCAATGAAATTGGCGTTTTTCGCCCGCATATGGTGTTGGTAGACGAGTTAAGGGCTGGAGAAGTTGGTTTTTTAGCTGCCGGTATAAAAAATGTGAAAAACTGTAGGGTTGGTGATACAATTACCGATGCAGAACGGCCGGCGGAAGAACCGTTGCCTGGCTATAAAAAGATTACTCCGATGGTCTATTGTGGACTTTATCCTGTAGAAACCAATGATTATGATCTTTTAAGAGATGCTTTGGAGAAACTGGAGCTTAATGACGCTTCCTTAGTTTATGAACCGGAAACCTCTGTTGCTCTAGGTTTTGGTTTTAGGTGCGGTTTTCTTGGCTTGTTGCATATGGAAATAGTTCAGGAACGGCTGGAGCGAGAGTATGGTTTAAGCCTAATCGCTACTGCTCCCAGCGTAATTTATGAAGTACTGAAGAAAGACGGGGAAAAATTGCGAATAGATAATCCGGTCAAACTTCCTCCTGTTCAAGAAATAGAAGCTATCTACGAACCCTATGTAGAAGCAAATATTATGACACCGTCTAATTTTGTGGGAGCAGTAATGGAACTCTGTCAGGAAAAACGTGGTGAATTTAAAAACATGGAATATTTAAGTGAAAATCGGGTTGTTCTTATTTATCATATGCCTCTTAGCGAAATTATTTATGATTTCTTTGATAAGCTGAAATCCAGGACAAAGGGTTACGCTTCTTTAGATTACCAATTTTTAGAATACAGAGCATCAAATTTGGTAAAGATGGATATTCTTCTAAACGGCGAACCGGTTGATGCTTTATCGTCTATAGTTCATAAAGATAAAGCATTTTATCGGGGCAGGGCTTTAGTAGAAAAACTTAGATCTATAATTCCACGCCAGTTGTTTGAAATTCCTATTCAAGCTGCAATTGGCAGTAAGGTTATTGCTCGGGAAACAGTAAAAGCTCTGCGTAAAGATGTTTTGGCCAAATGCTATGGAGGAGATATCACCAGAAAAAGAAAGCTTTTGGAAAAACAAAAAGAGGGTAAAAAGAAAATGAAACAGGTGGGAAGCGTTGAAATTCCACAGGAAGCGTTTATGGCTGTCTTGAAAATAGAGTAGGGTGGTTCTCTATTATGGAAGAAAAATTAGGACTGTATATCCATATTCCTTTTTGCGTCAGCAAATGTAATTATTGCGATTTTAATTCCTACCCTTTGGAACAAAATAAGGTGGAGAAATATTTAGCTGCTTTACAACTGGAAATGGCTAGCTATCGGGAAATTCTTGAATATAATATGAAAAAAATAGATACAGTTTATATTGGTGGAGGTACACCCACCTGTTTAGCGGGTAAGCATTTGGCTTACCTGTTTGATTATTGCCTTTCTCTTTTACCTAGAAAACCAGGTGGAGAATTTTCTTTAGAGGCTAACCCAGGGACTTTAGACCGAGCTAAAATTAAACTTTTAAAAAAAGCCGGAGTTAATAGGATTAGTATGGGACTGCAGGCTTGGCAGGATAGGCTTCTTAAGGGCTTGGGCAGGATTCATGATTTAGATGAATTTATAGATTCTTATTTTCTGTTGAAAGAAGAAGGCTTTACTAATATTAACGTGGATTTAATGTTTGGGCTTCCGGGCCAGACTATGGATGATTGGGCAGAAAGTCTTACCAAGCTAGTTGAACTCAATCCCCAGCATATTTCCGTCTATAGTTTAAAACTGGAGGAAGGTACGGAATTATTTAACCTTTTTCAGCAGGGGAAGGTAGGTCTGCCTTCGGAAGATGTAGAAATAGAAATGTATGATTATGCTCTTGATTTTTTGACAGAGAAAGGATATAAGCAATATGAAATTTCAAATTTTTCTCTTCCTGGTTATGAGTGTCAGCATAATTTGATTTATTGGGAACACCAACAATATTTAGGGCTAGGGGCTGGAGCCCATTCCTATTTTAATGGATACCGTTATAGCAATTATAACTCAATAAATGATTACATATTCCATCTTGAAAGGGGTAGGTTGCCTATTGAAACAAAAGAAGCTATTAATTTGCAACGGAGGATAGAAGATACGATAATCCTTGGTTTAAGACTTAACAAGGGAATCGATTTGAAAGAACTGGCTGAAGAAACAGGAGAGGATTTGATTTTATTATACGACGAAAAGCTTGAACGGTTAAAAAAACGGGGATTGATTCAGTTTAATGGTAAAAATCTAAGCCTAACACGGAAAGGTCTTCTTTTATCTAACCAGGTTTTTTTGGAATTTATTTGCTAAAAAATCTTGCAAGTTTTTAATTTTCATAATTCTGTTTTGAACGGCTCTATGATTAATTTGATGCTAATTGGAACTTGACAAAGATTGGAGCTAGTGATATTTTTTTAGTAGAATATTAGCACTCTCCGTCCATGAGTGCTAACAAAGTAGGTGGTTAGATGTTGATGGACGAAAGAAAACAAAAAATCCTTCAAGCTATTATTAATTGCTACGTTTCGTCTGGTGAGCCGATAGGTTCCCGAACTATATCACGTCGTTATAATTTAGGCATAAGTCCGGCCACAATTCGCAATGAAATGTCGGATTTGGAAGAGTCCGGATATTTGGAACAGCCTCACACTTCGGCAGGAAGGATACCTTCTCACAAAGGTTATCGTTTTTATGTGGATCGATTGATGAAGATAAAAAAATTAAAAGATGAAGAAATAGAGTTGATAAAATCCGGATATAGGACGAAACCTACAGAGTTAGAATATTTTATCAATCTTACTGCGAAAATGCTATCTTCATTAACCAATTATACAGCTGTGGCTTTAAAACCTATCATCCAGAAAAGCAACTTTAAGCATTTACAACTTATTCCTTTAAGTAAAAGACAAGTTTTAATGGTTTTGGTTACGGATGCTGGATTAGTTGAAAATAAGTTAGTAGAATTGCCTAAATTTGTTGAGGAAGAGGATCTAAATAGGATTTCCCAGTTTTTAACCCAGAAATTTAGAGGGTTAAATGCAGAGCAGATTCAAAATGTCAATATAGATAATTTAGAACGGGAATTTTTAAGGTATAAGCAGGTTATTAAGGAACTGGTTGATTTCTTGCATAAAAATATAAAACCGCAGTATGCTGAACGGGTATATCGTGGTGGGACTACTAATATACTTGATCAGCCTGAATTTAGGGACTTAGATAAAGTTAAAGCTCTTCTTGACTTACTGGAAAAAGACGAGGTTATTTCCAGTGTTTTAATGGAAAATATTGGAAAAGGCATAACAGTAAGCATTGGAGAAGAAAACCAATATGAAGAGATGAAGGACTGCAGCGTTGTAACCGCTACTTATAAAATTGGGGAAAAACAGATTGGCACCATTGGAGTAATTGGTCCTACTAGAATGGAATATTCTAAGGTAATTGCTGTTTTAGATTTAACGGCTAGGACTTTATCTGAAGTTTTGACTGAAATGTTCACTTGAAATAGAAATAGAATAAGAAGGCGACTAAGCACAAGGAGGACATTGAATGAGTTTAAAACAGGTAACAGGAAACTCTGAGGTTGATGAGCGACTTGCAGCTTTATTAACTAATTCCAATGCTGTTAGGGCTATAACTGCTGCAGTTGAGGGAACAATTGGCCCTAAGGGACTAGACACAATGTTGGTTGATCGGTTTGGGGAAGTTGTTATTACTAATGATGGTGTTACAATCTTAGATAAAATGGATGCCAATCATCCTGCAGCTAAATTGATGATTAATATTGCTAAGGCCCAGCAGGAGGAGGTTGGTGATGGAACAACCACTGCAACTATTCTTGCGGGTAGTTTAGTAGCGGAAGGAGTAAACCAAGTTATAAAAGGTGTTCCTGTGGTCAGAATTATTGAAGGAATGAAACAAGGATTACGTCAGGCTAAGAAAATTTTAGAACAATCTGCCCGTCCTATTACTGACTTGGATGATCCACTTTTGTATCAGGTTGCTTTAATAGCGGGTAGAGAACATGAAGATATAGCTGATTTGGTTATTTCTGCTGCTAAATTAATAGGTAAAGAAAAAATTATAGATAAAAATTTTAAACTGGCAGATACAGTTGTAGCTGAAGTAGGAGCGGAAAATGAAGTTTTTATGGGGTTGATTATTAACAGGGAACGAATGAATAGCCAAATGCCGGCAGTAATCAAACAGGCTAAAATAGTAGTTATTGATGATGCTTTGGAGCCGGAAGAATTAAGTGAAGAGGCTTTAGCTACGGAAGCGGGATTTAACCGGTTTAGGGAGTTAAGAGAAGAATTTCGTTATAATATTTATAAATTGACTGAACTTGGGGTAAATTTGGTTTTAGTTGACCGAAGAGTAGATGACATGGCGGAAGAAATATTAACTGAAGCCCAAGCCATGGTTGTACAGCGGGTTTCCAATAAAGACCTTAAAAAGATCGCTGAACATACTGGAGCAAAACCAATGAAACGGACAGGTTTGAAAAGATCTAAAGAGGAGTTGGAGAAATATTTGGGTTTTGCAGACCTGGTATATGAAGATGAAAAATTGGAACAAATAAGAATAATAGGCGGGAAAAGTAAGCCAATGGCTACCATATTGGTAGGAGCAGCAACTGAAGAAGTTGTGGGAGAACGGGAGAGAATAGCTAAAGATGCAGCTTCTTCCGTTCAGGCTGCTTTAAAACAGGGCGTAGTACCTGGTGGGGGAAGCATAGAATTGGGTATAATGCGCCAATTAAAAGAATTCCGGGAAATGATTAAGGGTATGACTGCTTATGGTGTAGACTGTGTAATTGAAGCTTTAAAGCGTCCTTTGGCCCAGATTGTTATTAATGCTGGGTTTAATGCTTTAGAAAAGGTAGAAGATGTAATTGCTGCCCAGGCTGAAAGTGGGAAGATGTCTTTAGGGATTAATTGCGATTCGGGTGAAGTTGCAGATATGTATGAACTGGGCGTGGTTGATCCGGTTTTGGTAAAAAATCATGCTCTTAAGGCAGCAGGAGAAATTGCCGAGGCTATTTTGCGGATAGATACGATTATAAAAAAACGAGAGGAAAAAGAAGGACAGGAAAAATCAGTGCTGTCTGAGGGCCAAGATTTGAGTGAATTTTAATCTATTTTAGAAGGAAGGTAGTTATAATTTATTTAACTCCTAGTTTGAGTTAGATAAATGTAATTTACAATAATTAATTGGAATAGGAAAGATAAGAAAGGTGGTAATTAGAATGACTGATGAGAATAATTTGGATCACCTAGATCTTAAAGAGACAAGTGATCTTGAACAGGCAAATGAAGAAACAAATAAGGAAGAAACTGTGGAACAGATTAACGAAGAGCAGATTGGAGATAAAGAGACTGCTAAGAAGGTTGAGTTAGAACAGGAATTGGCAGCAAAAGCAAAGGAGTTGGAAGAACTAAACAACAGATACATAAGGCTTCAGGCAGATTTTGATAATTATAGAAAACGAACCCTATTAGAAAAAGAGGGCCTAGTTGATATGGTCAGCGAGTATTTTATTAAAGATTTCTTACCCGTAGTTGATGATTTTGAACGGGCTGTTGATTCAGCTAAGAGTACTAAAAGTGTTGATGCAATTATTTCTGGTCTAGATATGGCTCTTAACAAATTTCAGAGACTATTAACTAAAAAGAATGTATTTCCTGTTACTGTGGAAATAGGAAAAGAATTTGATCCAGAATGTCAGGAAGCAATTATGATTGAAGAAACAGATGAATATCCGGAAAATACGGTAATTGAAGAACTGCAAAAGGGCTATATCATGAAAACCAAATTTGGAACAAAATTAATTCGCCCTGCATTTGTGAAGATAACTAAGTTGCCGGGTTAAATCTTGACCAAATTAAAAATAAACTAGTTTGAGGAGGATGAAAGATGAGCAAAATAATTGGCATCGATTTAGGAACAACAAACTCATGCGTTGCTGTTATGGAAGGCGGCGAACCTGTTGTTATTCCTAATTCGGAAGGAAGCAGGGTTACTCCATCTGTTGTTGGATTTTCTAAAACGGGTGAGCGTTTGGTTGGTCAAGCTGCTAAAAGACAGGCCATATCTAATCCGGAAAGAACAGTTTCTTCTATAAAAAGACATATGGGTACCGACCATAAGGTACAAATTGATGGAAAATCATATACACCCCAAGAAATTTCTGCAATGATTCTCCAAAAATTAAAACAGGATGCAGAAGCTTATTTGGGGGAAAAAGTTACTAAAGCGGTTATTACTGTGCCCGCTTATTTTAGTGATAGCCAACGTCAAGCGACTAAGGATGCTGGGAAAATAGCCGGTCTTGAGGTTCTAAGAATAATTAATGAACCAACAGCAGCCGCTTTGGCTTATGGTTTGGATAAAGAACAGGACCAAACTATTTTAGTGTTTGACCTAGGAGGAGGAACATTTGACGTATCCATTTTGGAATTAGGCGATGGCGTATTTGAAGTAAAAGCAACTAGCGGTAATAATAGATTAGGTGGAGATGATTTTGATCAGAGAATAATAGATTATATTGCAGACGAATTTCAAAAAGAACACGGTATTGATTTGCGTAAGGATAAAATGGCTTTGCAAAGGTTAAAGGAAGCAGCAGAGAAAGCTAAAATTGAATTATCCGGAGTAATGACTACTAATATTAATCTGCCTTTTATTACTGCTGATCAAAATGGCCCTAAACATTTAGATATGAACTTAACTAGAGCAAAATTTGAAAGTTTAACAGCTGATTTGGTGGAAAAAACCATGGGACCGACCCGCCAGGCATTAGCTGACGCCGGTTTAGAACCTTCCCAAATTGATAGAGTTATTCTTGTAGGCGGTTCCACTCGGATACCAGCTGTTCAGGAAGCTATTAAGAGATTGATTGGAAAAGAACCGCATAAGGGTATTAACCCAGATGAAGCTGTTGCTTTGGGGGCTGCAATTCAAGCCGGTGTATTAGGCGGAGAAGTTAAGGACGTTGTTCTCCTTGATGTTACACCCTTATCTTTAGGTATTGAAACTTTAGGTGGGGTATTTACTAAATTAATTGAAAGGAATACGACTATTCCTACTTCCAAGAGTCAAATCTTTACTACAGCCGCAGATAATCAGACTAGCGTGGAAATCCATGTATTACAAGGAGAACGGGAATTGGCTGCTTATAACAAAACTCTGGGCAGATTCCATTTAACTAATATTCCTCCTGCTCCTCGTGGTGTTCCTCAGATAGAAGTAACTTTTGATATAGATGTTAACGGTATAGTTCATGTATCAGCTAAGGATTTGGGGACAGGTAACGAACAAAAGATTACCATTACAAATTCCGGAGGCTTATCCGAGGAAGAGATTGAACGAATGGTTCGGGATGCAGAAAGATATGCGGCAGAAGATAAGAAGAAGAAAGAAGAAGTTGAAATTCGCAATAAAGCTGATAGCCTAATTTATTCAGCAGAAAAAGCTATAAAAGATTTTGGAGATAAGGCAAAACCTGAACAGATTCAGGCAATTAAAGATAAGATAGAACCCTTGAAAAAAGCTTTAGAAGGTAATAATATTGAAGAGATAAAACAAAAAACAGAAGACTTGACCAAAGTTGTTTATGAGCTTACATCTACAATGTATGCTCAGCAACAAGCTAACCCAGATTCTAATTCCCAAACTGGACAACAAAAATCTTCCCAAGATGATAATGTGGTAGATGCTGAATATAAAGTTGTAGATGATGATAAAAAATAAAAAATTCCGGAAAGGGGTTAACCCCTTTCCCTTTTATGTTTTGAAGAGTTACTTAACCCATTTAGAGGTGGTGAAATATTAATTGGCGAAAAGGGATTATTATGAGGTATTGGGAGTAAGCAGGGATGCAACAGCCGAAGAAATAAAAAAAGCTTATAGGAAATTGGCTCGTCAGTATCATCCGGATGCTAATAAGGATGATCCCAATGCGGAAGAAAAATTTAAGGAAATTGCAGAAGCATATGATGTTCTTAGTGATCCCCAAAAACGAGCACGTTACGACCAGTTTGGTCATGCAGATGGTCAAGGTCAATGGGGATTTGGTTTTGGGAATAATGCTGATTTTGGTGGTTTTGGTGGTTTTGGCACGGGTTTTGGAGACATTTTTGATATGTTCTTTGGCAGTGGTATGGGCGCCAGGGAGCAGAGAAGGACTCCTCAAAGAGGAGCAGATTTAAGGTATGATTTAGAGATTAGTTTTGAGGAAGCTGCTTTTGGTTTGGAAACCGAAATTAAGGTTCCCAGAATGGAAAAATGTTCTGCTTGTAATGGTACGGGAGCAAAAGCTGGTACCCAACCTAAAACCTGCCCAACCTGTCAAGGAACAGGCCAGGTTCAGTATGTTAGAAATACCGCTTTAGGCAGGTTTGTAAGTGTAAGGACTTGTGAAGCTTGTGGAGGAGAAGGACATATAATTGAAACTCCTTGCCCTGAATGCAGAGGGAAAGGAAGAACCCAAAAGGTTAGGACAATCCAGGTAAAAATTCCTCCCGGAGTTGATACTGGTTCTCGGATTAGAATTGCAGGTGAAGGGGAGGCAGGAACCTTAGGAGGACCGCCAGGCGATCTGTATGTTTTTATTCAGGTAAGACCGCATAAATATTTCAAACGTAGAGACTCTGATGTTATCTATGATTTAGAAATATCTTTTACTCAGGCTGCTCTGGGAGATGAAGTGGAAGTTCCAACTTTGGACGGACCTGTTGTTCTAAAAATTCCGGAAGGAACTCAAACTGGAACTTCATTTAGATTAAGAAAAAGAGGGTTTCCTAATTTAAGAGGATTTGGTCGGGGAGATCAGCATGTTAGGATAATTGTAAAAACACCAACCAATTTAACTCCAAGACAGCGTGAGTTGTTAAAAGAATTTGCCCGTTTAAGTGAGGAAAAGGATTCTGGAAAATCCTCTGGCGAAAAAATGGATAGCAAAAGTGAAAAGAAGGCTGAGGGCAAGGGAGAGCAAAAGGGTTTTTTTGAAAGAATGAAAGATACCTTTGGAATATAAAAAAATAGGGGAGCGAGAATATGAAGTGGGCTGAAATCAGCATTAGGACCAATGAAGAGAGATCTGAAAAGGTTATCGACTGTCTGTATGAAATAGGGGTAAACGGCGTCGTTATTGAAGATCCTGCTTTAGTAGGTAAATATATCAAGGAAAATTGTTGGGATTGCTATGATCAAAAGCTTTTGGAATATGATTTTGAAGGAGTTGTTATTAAAGGATATCTGCCGGCAAACGACGAGCTCTTTTTAAAAGTGGAAGAGTTGAAAGAAATTTTAAATTCAAGATTTGCTGCCGATGGATGTGAGGAAGACATTCCGATTGCGGTAATAACAGAAATAAACGAAGAGGATTGGGCTAATTCCTGGAAAGCATATTATAAACCCTTAAAAGTAGGTAAAAGTTTGGTAATTAGGCCTAGCTGGGAAGACTATTCTCCAAAGGAAGGAGAAAGAGTTATTTCCCTTGATCCCGGTATGGCTTTCGGTACTGGAACTCACCCCTCTACTAATATGTGTTTGTTGGCCATGGAAAAATATCTCAATCCCGGTGATTCAGTGCTGGATGTAGGAACAGGATCGGGTATTTTAGCCATTGCTGCTGCTAAATTAGGGGCAGGCAGTGTAATGGCGATTGATGTTGATCCGGTTGCGGTAGAGGTGGCTGAAAAGAATATTCAGCTTAATAATGAACAAGACATAATAAAAGTAGAATATGGAGATTTAGTCCCTAGTTCATTTAAGCAGGCAGATTTAGTGTTGGCTAATATAATTGCCAAAATTATAATTGATCTTATTCCTCAATTAAATGCTGTTCTTCGCCCTGGGGGAATATTTATTGCAGGAGGAATAATTTTAGAACGTGAACAAGAAGTTGTTGAAATATTAGAAAAATTCAAGTATCAAATTCTTGAGCTGAATAGGCAAGGTGAATGGGTTTGCATTGTTGCCCGCCGGACGCCGGCTTAAAGGAGGCAGATAGGTGAACCGGGTTTTTGTGTTACCTTCAGATATAAAGGATGAAAAAGTTATTATCAGTGGTTCTGAAGCCTATCATTTACGAAAAGTTTTAAGATCTGGGCCTGGCGATAGGATTCAAGTGGCTGATGGCAATGGAAATGAATTTTTAGCTGAAATAGTTGAAGTGAATGAAAAAATTCTCTGCCGGGTTGTGCAAAGACTTGATTCTAACCCTGAACCTGAGGTCAAAGTTGTTCTTTGGCAGAGCATACCAAAAGGGGATAAAATGGATTTCATTATCCAAAAATGTACCGAATTAGGAGTAGCTGAAATTAATCCTGTTTATAGTAAGTATACAATAGTAAAACTGAATCAAAAAAAAGAAAAAGAGCGGGAAAAACGGTGGCAGAGAATTGCACATGAAGCGGCAAAACAGTGTAGGAGAAGTGTTATTCCGGTTATTAATCCTATTAAAAATTGGCAGGAAATAACTTTATTTTCTCAGGATAAATGCTTGTATCTTATGTTTGCTGAAACGGAAAAAGAGAATAGTCTAAGGAAACTGTTGGAGCTTAACCCTTACTCTCGAGAAATACATTTATTAGTAGGGCCGGAAGGTGGATTTGCGCCGGAAGAAATAAAAATTGCTCAAGAAAAAGGTTGGCATCCTGTTACTCTTGGAAGAAGGATTTTAAGGACGGAAACGGCAGGAATGGCAGGATTGACCATGGTTTTATACCATTTTGGACAAATAGGAGGATAAATAATTATGGCTAAGGTCGCCTTTTATACTTTGGGCTGTAAAGTCAACCAATACGATACGGAAGCGATGGCTGAACTATTTAAGAAAAAAGGTTATGAAATTGAGGATTTTCATAACCCAGCCGATGTATATATTGTAAATTCTTGTACTGTTACTAATGAGGGCGATCGTAAATCACGTCAGATGATTAGAAGGGCAATCAAGCAAAACCCTAATGCGATAGTAGCAGTTACCGGCTGTTATGCCCAGATAGCCGGGAAAAAACTAAGTGAAATTCCTGGGCTTGACTTGGTAGTAGGTACCCAGGAAAGAAAAAGAATTGTTGAATTAGTGGAAGAGGTTGCTGAAAGAAAAAAACAAATTTTTTGGGTAAGTGATATTATGGAAACCAAAGAATTTGAACCTTTAGAAATTGAGGAATTTGGAGAAAAGACGAGAGCATATGTAAAAATACAAGAGGGATGTAATCAGTTTTGTACTTATTGCATAATTCCATATGTCCGGGGACCTGTGCGTAGTAGACCTTTAAAGGAAATTGTTGCTGAGGTGGAGCGGCTGACGGCAAAAGGGTATCGAGAAATAGTTTTAACAGGTATTCATCTGGGATTGTATGGAGCAGATTTTAAGGACGGTACTGATTTAGCTGATGTTATTTTAGCAATAAGTAAAGTGGCCGGACTGGTTAGAATTAGGCTCAGTTCTATTGATTCCAACGATATAACAAATAAATTAATTGAGGCAATGTTAACTGTTCCTAAATTCTGCCGTCATTTACACATTCCTTTGCAGAGTGGGGATAATGAAATTTTGCGGGCAATGAATAGGCATTATACAACGGAAGAATATAAACAACTAATTGATGTTTTACGAGAAAAAATTCCGCAAATTGCTATAACCACAGATTTAATTGTTGGTTTTCCCGGCGAAAAAGAGGAGCATTTTAGAAATACCTGTAATTTTGTTAAACAAATAGGTTTTAGCAGAATGCACATTTTTTCTTACTCTCCCCGAAAAGGAACGCCCGCTGCTGATTTTCCCAATCAAATAAGTAAACAGATTAAAGAAGAAAGAAGTAAAAAAATGCATATGATAGCAGAAGAAATGGCTTTTAATTATGCCAATTCCTATTTAAATAAAGAAGTGGAAGTTTTAGTAGAAAGCAGGACTTGTAGTGGTAGATGGCAGGGTTTAACTGATACTTATCTTAGAGTTGAATTTGCTTCGGATGAAGCCCTGGAAGGGGAACTGGTTAGGGTTAAAATTTTCCAAAGGGAAAAGGATATACTAATTGGCAAATTAATTGTTTAGCTTTATTTGAGTTAAATTAAGTTTACCTAAATAGTAAGCAAGGTTTTCTATAATTATTGTAGAACTTATAAATAAAAAATATTCTTGAATCGGGGGGAGGTGCATTTAAATGAATGACTGTATTTTTTGCAAGATTGCTACTAAACAGGTTCCAGCGGAATTGGTTTATGAGGATGATTTAGTTGTTGTTTTTCGTGATCTTGCTCCCCAAGCACCTGTTCATCTTCTAATTGTACCTAAAAAACATATTCCTACGCTCCAGCATCTATCTACAGAAGATAATGAGATAATAACAAATATTTTTTCTATTATTCCCAAATTAGCCGAAGAATTCCAAGTTGAAAGGTCTGGATATCGTCTGGTAGCAAATTGCGGAAAAGAAGGCGGTCAATCTGTTTTCCATATTCATTTTCATTTTTTAGCTGGCCGTCAAATGAATTGGCCTCCAGGATAAAAAATCTTAGGATGAAGGAAATTTTCTACCTGCTATCCTGAAAGTTATCCAGATTTCTTATCTTTTTTTAATTTGAGGGAGTCGCAGAAAAATGTTAGCTAGCTGATTAAGTTGACACGATTTTGAAGAGTATTGTATAATGAGAAACGGAATGTCTAACATGCTTTTTCCGCAGTTTATATCGGACTAATGAATCCAGTTAAATTCTAGCATGATTCTTGGTAGCGGAGGGAGGGAGAATAAGTGGCTGATATTAAAGTAGGAAAAAATGAATCTATAGATAGCGCTTTAAGACGTTTCAAAAGGGAGTGTCAAAAAGCGGGGATCTTGGCTGAAGCTCGTAAAAGAGAACATTATGATAAACCCAGCGTGAGAAGAAAGAAAAAATCTGAAGCAGCTCGCAAACGGAGGTATTTTTAGTATTTTAAGGGGGAAAAAATATGTCCCTGAAACAAAGATTAGTGGATGATATGAAAACTGCCATGAAAGCAAAGGATAAACTAAAATTATCCGTTATTCGTATGGCCAGAGCAGCTATAAAAAACGCTGAAATTGATTTAAAAAAAGAACTTGACGAGAAGGAAGTTGTTGACGTATTAGCTAAAGAAGTAAAAATGCGTCGGGATTCCATTCCCGAATATGAAAGAGCTGGTCGGCAGGATTTGGTTGACCAACTTAATGAAGAAATTAAGATTTTAATGAACTATTTACCTGAACAGTTAACAGCAGAAGAAATAGATGCTATTGTTCAGGATACAATTAAAGAAGTTAATGCTCAGTCAATTAAAGATCTGGGTAAGGTAATGGCAGCTATTATGCCAAAAATAAAAGGCCGGGCAGACGGTAAAATAGTGAACGAATTAGTGCGTCAGAGGTTATCTTGATAGTAAACTAAACAAGAAGGTTGACCGAAAAGAGTTTTGTGCTCTTTGAGGTCAGCCTTTTTTATTCATTTCTTTAAATTTTAAAGCATAAATTAGTTAAGAGAGCCTGACAGGGGGTGGAAGGATGTACCAGGAAGACGGAGCAAAAAAAGTGACTTCTCAGGTTGCTGATTTATTTGAAATACCGAGAGATATTGTCATGAATTTACCTAAACTAACCTTGATTGGAAATATGCTAATGTATTTAGAAAATCATAGGGGAATAATCCAATATGATCCTGAGCTGATTAGAGTAAATTTAATGAGAGGGGAACTAAGGATATCTGGTCAAAACTTGATAATCAGGTCAATTATTTCTGAAGAAATCGTTGTTGAGGGCCGTATTGATCAGGTAAGTTTTGTGAAGGAGGATTAGATATCCGTGCTCAAAACATATCATTATTTAATAGGATATTATAAGCTTAGGATTAAAGGATGGAATTTAGAAAAGTTAATAAATATAGCGGTCAGCAGAGGGGTAAATATCTGGGATGTTCAAAGGGATAGGGATGGGCTGGTACTCAATACTTCTACCTATTCTTATATTCAGTTAAAAGAAATAAGCAAAACAATTGATTGTTTGTTAGAAATAGAAGGTAAATATGGTCTTCCTTTCTTTTTGGCACGACTAAGAAGAAGAAAAATTTTATTAGTTGGTCCGATTTTATTCATTATAATTATATATATATTATCATCTTTTATCTGGTCTATTGAAGTAAATGGAGTGGAAACAATCCCTACTGCAGAGGTTTTAACAGCTGCAAAGGAAGCAGGTTTAAAAGTAGGGGTTTGGAAGTCTGACCTTGAGCTGAGGCAAATAGAAAGAAGTCTAATGACTAAACTGGATAAAACGGCCTGGGTTGGTATTGAAATTAAGGGAACGAAAGCTTTTATAAAAATAGTTGAAAAAGTAGTTATTCCTCCAGAAGATCCCAGACCTTCCCATATTATAGCAGATAAAGATGGGATAATAACGGAAGTAATTGTTCTGGAAGGTAAACAGCTGGTTAAAAAAGGGCAAACTGTAAAAAAAGGTGATATTTTGATCAGCGGCTTGATGGAGGACCATATAACAGAGACAAGTGAAGAAGAAAATTATCTTATTCCACGGCAGCGTATGGTTAAAGCAAAGGGCATTATTAAGGCTAGGGTATGGTATGAAGCCTATGCGGAATCTCCTTTAATAAAATATACTGAACAGCGAACAGGTAAGGAACTTAAGATAACCGGTTTGAAAATAGGAGACAAATTAATTATTACTCAGCATAAAAAAGAAGTACCGTTTCGTTATTTTCAAAAGGAAGAGTATGTTAAAAGAATTACCTTTTGGAGGAATTTGAATCTACCTGTCGAAGCTATTATTACAACTTATTATGAAGTAAACCGTATCCCTGAACAAATTGAAAGGGATACTGCTCTTTTGGATGCTAAAAATTTAGCTCTTAACATTGTACGAGAACAGATAAGTCAGGAAGCAAAAATCATAGAGCAAAAATATACGGAAATATTAACTTCTGATCCGAATTTGGTGAGAGTAAGGTTATTGGTTGAAGTAGAAGAAGAGTTAGGCCAATCGGTGCCGATCGAAGAACAGGGTCAAGACTTATCATACTGAGTTAATAAATTTTAAAGGAGGAGGCTTTATTTTTTGGAGCAAAAACAGGAATTAAAGATTAGTTTGCCAAGTAATGACTTGGCTATTACTTTGCAAGGAAAACAAGAACAAAATTTAAAAATGATAGAAGAAGCCTTTGATGTTCAAATTATAGCTAGGGGGACAGAAATTAGCATTATAGGCGAACGGGAGTCGGTGGAACGGGTAGAAAGGTTTATTAATAAATTTACTCGATTAATTCAAGAAGGGAATCAGATTTCTGTTCAGGAAATAGACTATGGATTAAAGCTTTTCCAAAATAATGAAGAAGAAAAGCTGGAAAAAATATTTTCTGATGTGGTAATTGTAACTGCCAGGGGAAAACAAATAAAACCTAAAACTTGGGGACAAAGAAAATATATTCAGGCTATTAGAGAGAATGATATTGTTTTTGGGATTGGCCCGGCTGGTACCGGAAAAACCTATTTGGCAATGGCAATGGCGGTTGCTGCTTTACGAAACAAGCAAGTTAATAGAATTATTTTAACCCGGCCTGCAGTGGAGGCAGGAGAAAAATTGGGCTTTTTGCCAGGCGATTTGCAGGAAAAGGTAGATCCCTACCTGAGACCTTTGTATGATGCTTTATATGATATCTTAGGAGTAGAAACATATCAGAAGCTTTTAGAAAAAAATGTAATAGAGGTTGCTCCTTTGGCTTATATGCGAGGAAGGACATTGGATGATTCTTTTATTATTTTAGATGAAGCTCAGAATACTACAACAGAACAAATGAAGATGTTTTTAACTAGAATGGGTTTTGGTTCAAAAGTGGTTGTGACTGGAGATGTAACCCAAATCGATTTGCCAAAGGGTAAGTATTCAGGTTTGGAAGAGGCTAGAAAGGTATTATCCGATATAAAAGGAATAGAATTCGTTTATCTTTCTGCGCAAGATGTGGTACGGCATCAATTGGTGCAAAAAATTATTAGAGCTTATGAACTTTATGATAGTGGAAACACAAAGGAAGATAGCGGGAGTAATTTGGGATAGAGGTGGAAACTAGTATGAACATGTTGAGTAGGTTGCGAGAAAGATGGGAAAAATCTTTTTTCGCAAGACCATGGCAGAATAATAGAGTGCGCCGTGTTTTCTGGATTTTGCTTAGTTTTATTGTTTTAACGTCTATCCTTTCGGCAAATCTTTGGCCCCAGGGCTATGACTTGGAGGTTGGACAAGTTAGTCCCAGGGATATTCCTGCTCCAAAAACAATTATCAACCGGGAAAAAACAAGACAATTGCAGGAGGAAGCTGAGAAGGCTGTACCAGATGTTTATGATCTTGATCCCAATATAACAAAAGCAGTTGAACAGGAATTAGAATTGATTTTTCAGACAATTAAAGATGTTAGAGTTTTGGAAGAAGAAATGCCATTAGATCAAAGGGTTGAAAAACTCCAAAGCAAGACTCCAATGACTTACACCAGCCAAGCCCTTTATACTGCACTTAGTGCTGATGAAAAAAGCTTGGAGGGAATTTTTAATGATACTAAAACAATTATTAAAGAAGCTATGCAGGTTGGAATAAGAAACACTGCTTTAGATAAGGCTCAAATTCAAATAAGATCTGCTATTTATGCTTTGAATTATAATAATAACCTTAAAGACTTGGCTGCCCAAACGGCTGTCGGAGTGCTTAGGCCCAATATGGTGCTTAATGAGGAGCTTACGGAAAAATTAAAGAAAGAAGCGGTAAGGGCAGTAGAACCGGAAAGGATTCTTAAAGGCGAGTTTATAGTTAGACAAGGGGAAAGAATTACGGAAAGTCATATTGCTTTATTAAAAGAACTAGGTCTTCAAGGTTCTCAAATAAATTTTACTGTTATTCTTGGTTTGGCTTTTTTGGTCATAATTTTTCTAGGGATTATTATTATCTATCTGCGAAAATATAAACCAATTATCTATCGTAATGAAAAATATCTTACTTTGGTTTCTCTTATTTTTATTTTGACCCTCTTGTTATCAAAGGTAGGCATAGTTTTTTCTGGTTATCTTGTACCGGTAGCTGCTGGCTCAATGCTAATTACTATTCTTTTAGATTCCAGGTTGGCTATTTTAATGACGGTAATCATGAGTTTTCTGGCAGGAATTATGGGAGGAAATGATTTCTGGATTGCGGCAGTAGCCTTGGTTGGAGGAATTGTAGGTGTTTATAGTGTTTCTAAGTTAGCAAAAAGATCAGATCTTACCCGGGCTGGATTTATAACAGGGTTTGTTAATGTTTGTTCTATTGCTGCTGTTGGTTTGATTACCCATACTTTTCCACTTCAGGTATTAAAGGATGGAGGTATAGGAATAATAAATGGAGTAATTTCAGCTATTTTAACGATAGGATTACTCCCTTATTTCGAAACTACTTTTGGAATTACCACTTCTGTGAAATTGCTTGAATTGTCTAATCCTAATGAAACTTTGTTAAGGAGATTGCTGGTTGAAGCACCTGGTACTTATCACCATAGTATTATTGTTGGTAATTTGGCAGAAGCTGCTGCCGAAGTAGTTGGTGGCGATACTCTATTGGCCCGGGTAGGTGCCTATTATCATGATATAGGTAAGTTAAAAAGGCCATATTTTTTTATCGAAAACCAATTTGGAAATGAAAACCCCCATGATCGAATTTCACCGACCCTCAGCACACTTATTATTACTTCTCATACTAAGGATGGGGTGGAACTGGCCAAAGAATATAAATTGCCGGATTCTATCATAGATATTATTAGACAGCATCATGGAAACAGTTTGCTTACTTATTTTTATCATCGAGCAGCAACCGAAAATGAACGGCAAGAAAATATAAACGAGGATGATTTTAGACATAGCGGTCCTAAACCTCAAACTAAAGAAGCGGCTGTGGTTATGCTAGCTGATTCTGTAGAAGCTGCTGTTCGTTCTTTAGGCAAACCTAACCCTGGAAGGATAGAAGGAATGGTGCGAAAAATCATTAAAGAAAAACTTCACGACGGGCAGCTTGACGAATGCAACTTGACTTTAAAAGATCTTGATCTTATTGCCCAGCAATTTGTAAAGGTTCTTACAGGTATTTTTCATTCCAGGATTGAGTATCCTGAAAATATAGCAAAAGAAGTAAAGGAAATTGAAGGGAGAAAAGTGCAGAATGGAAGTGTTAATCAGTAATGAACAAGAAAAAATTGAAATAAGCGAGGATTTAAAACAGTTAATTAAGCAGGTGGTGGAAGAAACATTAGCTTTAGAACAGGTAGATAAACCTGTGGAGGTAAGTATAGCATTGGTTGATAACGATGAGATTCGGCAACTTAACAAAAAATACCGGCAAATTGATAGTGCTACCGATGTACTTTCTTTTCCCTTTATTGAGGATTGGAGGAAATGGGAGCCACAGCCTTATGAGGAAAAAATGGTGCTGGGAGATATTATAATTTCTTTGGAAAAGGCAGTGGAACAGGCGGAAAATTATGGTCATAGTTTGGAGCGGGAACTAGCTTTTTTAACTGTGCATGGAGTTCTTCATTTATTGGGATATGACCATAAAGAGGAGGAAGAACGGAAATTGATGAGAGGAAAGGAGGAGCTGGTTTTATCTAGTTTAGGGCAGGAGAGAAAAAGTTGAAATGAAATCTTTAATAAAAAGTTTTAAGTATGCTTTAGAAGGGATTATTTATTGCTGGCAGACCCAGCGTAATATAAAAATTCATTTTATTCTAGGTTCGGCAGTTATTTGGGGAAGCTTTTTTTTTGATTTGTCTAAAACAGAAATCTTAATCATTCTATTAACTATTGTTTCTGTTTTAATTACGGAAATGATAAATACTGCCATAGAAAAGACTGTTGACTTGTTTACGAAGGATTATCACCCTTTGGCTAAAATAGCCAAAAATGTAGCAGCTGGTTCAGTATTGGTTGCTGCAGTTAACTCACTGATTGTTGCTTATCTAATTTTTGCTGAAAGATTATATCTATTATTTGTCAGAGGTTTATCTAATCTGAAAGAAATAGTTATTTTTCTCCTTTTTGTGGCTTTTATTTGTTTTTTACTAGTTCTAGTAGTTAGATCAAGTGATGTTAAAAGGTGATAGTTAAGATTAATATGCTGGTACAGTTGGAATTGTAACCTTTGAAGATTTAGTGGGGAAAATTGTTGGTGAGATTTGAGATGAATATGGTCGAGTGGAGAAAAATTTAAAAAAGTAGCTTAGGGTACATATGTGGCAGATTCTTTAGTAAGTTTAGATGGGTTAAATGATTTATTTGATTTAGGTTTATCTGAAGAAAAGTTGCTATCATTGAGAGACTTTTTCTATAATTTAGTCGGAAGGATCCCAGGAAAATGAGACGGTGGATTCTGATAAATATAGCATACTAGTTTTAAAAATTGATGGTAAAAAGGTTAGAACAATAAAGATAGGAATAAAATAGTTTAGTGAGCTGTTGTCGTAAAGCTGAAACGGAGAGGATAAAGATGAAAAAATTAAGAAATTATTTTTTTACAGGGTTGATAGTTGTACTACCTGCAGTGGTAACACTATACATTTTATGGATTACCTTTATTTGGATTGATGGAATACTTGGAGATATTCTTCCTCTCTTTATAAAAAAAAATATTCCTGGTCTAGGTTTTATTACTACTATTCTTTTAATTATGTTAGCCGGTGTTTTGGCTAAAAATTTTCTGGGTAAAAAATTAATTAGTCTTGGAGAATGGATCTTAGTCAAAATACCTTTTGCCAGAACAATTTATTTTACTACTAAACAGATTGTAAATACTTTATTGGTTAAAGATAAACTTTCTTTTAAACGGGTGGTATTGGTAGAATACCCTAGAAAAGGAATTTATACTATTGGTTTTGTAACAAATGAGGGAAAGGGAGAGATTAAAGACAAGTTAGGACAGGAGGTAACGAGTGTGTTTTTCCCTACTACTCCTAATCCTACCTCAGGCTGGTTGGCTTTGATACCTAATAAGGATATTATTCATCTTGATATGAGCATAGAAGAGGGGGTTAAGTTGATTATTTCAGCTGGAATAATAGTTCCATCTGACCAGTCGTCCGAGAATAAAAACAAGGAAGAACAGAATATTATAAGTTTTGAATGTGTGGAAAAAAAAGGGGGGAGTGAAAAATTAAAAGGCTAAAAATTTCTAAACACTTGATTATTTATCTTCTGGTGTTGTTTGCGTTTTTAACAATTCTATTAAGCGGATGCAATTCTGGTAAATCTATTGATACCGGCCAGGAGCAAGGTCAGCAAGAGACTCAACCGAAATTCGAATACATATGTCCTCTAGATGGATTAGTAAGAACGTTTGACAACTCTTCAGATCTAGAAAAGTTTATCGAAAGAAGACCGCTAATTGTTACCATAGAAAATCATCCTGCAGCCCGCCCTCAGTTTGGCTTGGAACAGGCATGTTTAGTCTATGAGTTTTTAGCTGAAGGTAATATTACTCGTTTTTTAGCTGTTTATTTGCACCAAGAACCTGACAAAATTGGCCCAATTAGAAGCGCCAGACCTTATTTTTTAGATAAAGCAATGGAGTTGGATGCTATTTATGCTCATTGCGGTCAAAGTCCTCAGGCAGAATTAGAAATACCTAAGTTTAAGATCAGAAGTATTAATGAAATTGGGGGGGCCGGTATCTATTTTTGGCGGGATAACACTAAAAGAGCTCCCCATAATCTGTATAGCAGCGTAGAAAAATTGAGACAATATGCAGAGAAAAAAGGCTGGGAAAAGAAAACAGAACCGAAAGGTTTTAATTTTGCTCCTGACGTTCAGATAAACGATAACACAATTAATAAAGTAATAATTGATTATCCGGGTAGTTATGAAGTTACTTATAACTATGATCCGGAAACAGGAGTATTTTTAAGAAATATGGAGGGTAAACCACATTTAGCTGGAGAGTCAAACAGACAACTTACTGCCCAGAATATTGCTGTTCTTTATGCTAATAAAACAAGAGTTATAGATAATGAGGGCAGACTTGAGATTGATCTTTTGGGTGAGGGTAAAGCTGTTTTCTTTATTGGTAATCAAATGGTAGAAGGTAAATGGAAAAAAGATAGTCGTTCTACTCCTACTTATTTTTACGATCAAGATGGCAAGGAAATTACGTTTAAGACAGGCCAAACCTGGATTCAGGTTGTTTCTTCCACTACCAAATTGATTGCAGAATAGATTGGGTGAGAGACATGGAAAAGGAAAAGTTGATTGAGTTGGCTAAATCTGTCCGAAAAAGGGCGTATGTGCCTTATTCTAATTTTGCTGTCGGTGCAGTTGTGGTTAGTAAAAAGGGGGAAGTATATACAGGTTGTAATGTGGAAAATGCTTCTTATGGTTTAACTGTATGCGCAGAGAGAAATGCTATTTTTAAAGCTGTTTCCGAGGGCGAAAGGGAATTTTCTCTTTTGGTTGTGGTTGGTGATACAGAGGGTCCCTGTATGCCTTGTGGTGCCTGCAGGCAAGTTATTAGAGAGTTTGGATCGGATATCAAAATAATTGCTGCTAATCTTTCCGGAGAGTCAAAGGAGACGACTATAGCTGAACTTCTGCCAGAAGCTTTTGATTATAATGATTTAAAATAAATTAGCTGGTAAGATTAATGGAGGGAAAGATGAAAGATAAAAGCAGATTTCATTCTGGATTTGTTTCTATTATAGGCAGGCCTAATGTGGGTAAGTCTACTTTAATTAATCAATTGCTTGGCCAAAAACTGGTTATTATGTCCGACAAACCTCAAACTACGAGGAATAAAATCCAATGTGTGCTTACCAGGGAAAATGCCCAGATTGTTTTTATTGATACTCCCGGTATTCATAAGCCTTTGCATAAGTTAGGATCTTATATGGTGAATACAGCTATTAATACCTTAGCTGAGGTTGATCTGATTTTATTTGTTTGTGACGCAACTACTTCTCCCGGAGCCGGAGATCACTTCATTGTAGAGAGGATAGAACAAGCTAAAATTCCTACTATATTAGTTCTTAATAAAATAGATAAAATGCCTAAGAAAGATCTAATGGTTAAAATAAATGAGTATAATCAACTTTATCAGTGGGAAGAAGTGATCCCTTTATCTGCTTTAACCGGCGACAATGTAGAGAAATTAGTAGATGTTATAATTCAATATCTCCCAGAGGGGCCTCGCTACTATCCTGACGAGATGATTACTGATCAACCGGAGCGGTTTGTGGTAGCAGAGTTGATCCGGGAAAAAATTCTTAAACTAACGAGGGATGAAATTCCTCATTCTGTTGCTATTGAAGTAACCGAAATGCGGAAAAAAGAAAATTTAGATCTAGTTTATGTAAGAGCAAATATTTATTTGGAACGGGATTCTCAGAAAGGAATTATTATTGGGAAAAATGGAACTATGTTAAAACGAATAGGTCAGGAGGCCCGGGAAGATATTGAGCGTTTGTTAGGTTCGAAAATTTATTTGGATTTATGGGTTAAAGTAAAAAAAGATTGGAGAAATTCGGACTTTATGCTCAAGGATTTAGGCTACAACTAATTATTTAATTGCTTGACAGTTTCCATGATGGATCTCTATACTGATAATTATAGATTGTTTTATGCAACATTAACCTTCATTCAAATAGAATGGAGGTTTTCTAACGTTTTTGATTTTTTAGGGGGTAAGCATGTGCTTAGAAAAGAAATCGTCAAGATAATCGACCATACTAATTTGCAGCCTACAGCAACTAAAGAAGAGATTGAACAACTATGCAGGGAGGCAAAGGAGGAGGGTTTTTATGCTGTATGTGTTCACCCTTGTTATGTAAAAACTGCTAGGTTTTTTTTGAAAGAATCAGGGGTAAAAATATGTACAGTTGTAGGATTTCCTTTAGGGGCTAATGACTGGGAAACAAAAGCTGCTGAAGCTGAATTGGCAATAGAAAACGGAGCTGAAGAAATTGATTTTGTAATTAATCTTGGTTTTGTTAAATCTGGTTTTTGGGAACAAGTGGAAGAAGAAATTAAACAAATAACCGTAAGGGCTAAAAATAAAGGAAAAATGCTTAACAAAAATATAATTGTAAAGGTAATTGTAGAGACCTGTTATTTAGAAGAAGAGGAAAAGATCAAATTGTGTAATTTAGTTAAACAATCCGGGGCTGATTATATAAAAACTTCTACCGGTTTTGGAACTGCCGGGGCAGAGGTAAAGGATATAGAACTTTTTAAGCAAATAGGAGGAGGAAGTTTAAAAATAAAGGCAGCAGGTGGAATAAGAACTTTGGCTAAGTTGCAGGAAATGGTTAAAGCCGGAGCAGATCGGATCGGAACTAGTTCAGCTATGGCCATTATACAAGAAATAACTGCTTAGTTTAAAAAATATTGGTTAGAGGAAGTGATCTAGGTGTCAGTTTTAAAACAGGAGCAAATTAAGAATTTAGCTAGCAAATGTGAATACTATAATTTGCTGGGAATGGAGATTTTAGATATCGGGGATGGCTATATTCGATTTACTTTTAAAGATAAAGCGAAACTAAGAAATTTATCGGGAAAAGCTGTGCACGGTGGAGCCATTTGTTCGATTTTAGATGCAGCTGCTTGTCTAGCTTTGGATACGCTTCTTCCCCTTGATGTTTTAGCTGTGACTGTAAATATTCAGGTTGATTTTTTAATGCCTCTTGGCGTCGGAAAGGAAGTTTTTGCGGAGGGACGAGTTGTCCGATTAGGTAATAATCTTTCTGTAAGCGAGGCTAAGTTAGTTGATAGTGAAGATAATATTATTGCTAAAGCCATAACAACTTTAGTTCAAATGACAATGAGTTAGAGGATTAATCAGGATAACAGAGGAGGAACATTATGGATAGACAAGAATTCTATCGTTATTTAGAAAAACATAGCGGTCAGAATGGTTTTCACAAAATGCTGGGGATTGAACCTCAAGAGGTTAAAGAGGGTTATTCCAAGGTGGTTTTAAATTATCGGGAAGAGCTGAATAATCCTTACGGAGCAGTGCATGGCGGAGTCATAGCTTCTTTGATTGATGTTGCAATTGGTATTGCTGTAGTTACCAAAATTGAAGTTGGTGAACGGACAGTGACTGCCGATTTGCGTATAAATTATATCAGGGGACTGAAAGGGCAGAAAGGATATGCTATTGGTCGTTTGATCCGCAAAGGTAAAAATATTGCTGTAGGGGAAGCTGAAGTTTATGATTCCGAAGGCCAACTAATAGCAAAGGCAACAGGGACTTATTATATTTTTAAAATAGATCTTGATTTATGGCAAAAACAGGTGGGAATAGACTTAAGTCAGATGAGCCAAGCTAAAACCGGTGACTAAAATAAAGAGGTGACTTACTTGGACGAAAAAGGCATAATGTGGAATATTTTTATGAAAACCGGTAGCATTGGTGCTTATCTTTTATATAAATATTTTGACGATATTAAAAGGTTTATAGCAGAAGGGGAAGGAGATCATTTACCCGCTGTTAATGAAGAAAAGGGGATTTAAATGTCTTTACACCAAGTAGAGGGAATAATACTTAGGGTTAGAGAATTTGGTGAGTCCGATAAAATTTTAGTCATTTACACTAAGGAAATCGGTAAAATAGATGCGATTGCTAAAGGAGCACGAAAATTCAAAAGCAAATTGGCTGCAGCAACCCAGCAATTCAGTCATGGATATTTCTATCTATATCGGGGTAAAGGTATGTTTCTTCTAGGACAGGCTGAGTTGAAAGGAAGTTTTCCCCGCTTACATGGGGATCTTGAACGCTTAGCTTATGCTTCTTATTTATGTGAGTTGACAGAAAATTTTGTTCCGGCAGAAGAAAGTCAGCCTGAGGTTTTTTACCTCTTGCGGCAGGCTCTGGAGAAAGTTAATAATTGGGAAGAATATAGACTGGCAGTGATTTTTTTTCAATTAAAACTAGTATCCGCTTTAGGATACAAGCCAGTTGTTGATCACTGCTTAAATTGCGGGAAAGAAAGATTTTCTGGTCAGCTTTTTTTTAACCCGCTTCAAGGTGGTGTTATCTGCGAGGAGTGTAATAAAACCGTGAGGGGTAAATCCAGGCCCTTATCTCTAAATTGTTCTGCTGTTCTTTCCCACCTTCAAAACACTGATTGGGAAAGGCTGACAGTTTTAAAAGTTTCTACTGAAACCAAAGAGGAATTATTGGCACATCTTGCTTCTTATATTAATGTTCGTTTAGAAAAAAGGTTAAAATCTGTTGAGTTTATCAAGAAATTAAAAAAGATGCCTTTGGCTTGATAGAGAGTTGACAAGAATAATTAGATTTGCTAAATTTAAGAAAGTAAAAATTAAATAAGGTAGTAGCTGTGAAGGAGATAAAGGTTAATAAACCTGCTTTAGCGAGCTAGAGTTTGGTGCAAGTCTGGCCTGGTTATTAATCCTTAGGCACTCCGGAGCGTGGGAGGAACCTTTGTTGGATAAGAAGAATCCGACAGAGTAGTAAAGCCCAGTCAATTAAGGGAGCTGTTAAGATGAACAGCTAATCAGGGTGGAACCGCGGAAGGATGACCTTTCGTCCCTGATAATGAATTACCATTATCAGAGACGAAAGGTCATTTTCTTTATTAAAGAATTAAATTGCAAGTAAAGGAGGAATTGGTAGTGACATTTCAGGAAATAATTTTAGCTCTTGAGAAGTTTTGGTCCGACCAAAAGTGTATTATCCAACAACCATATGATATTGAGGTTGGAGCAGGGACAATGAACCCGGCTACTTTTTTAAGAGCTTTAGGACCGGAGCCATGGAATGTTGCCTATGTAGAACCTTCAAGACGTCCTACCGATGGGAGATATGGGGAAAACCCCAACCGCTTACAACACTACTATCAGTATCAGGTTATTATGAAACCTTCTCCAGATAATATTCAGGAATTGTATTTAGCTAGTTTAAAAAGTTTGGGTATTGATCCTGAGCAGCATGATATTCGTTTTGTAGAAGATGACTGGGAATCTCCTACTTTAGGTGCTTGGGGCCTTGGTTGGGAGGTATGGTTGGATGGGATGGAGATAACTCAATTTACTTACTTCCAGCAGGTTGGAGGGATAGATGTAAAACCTGTTGCGGTCGAAATTACTTACGGAATTGAACGTTTAGCTATGTATATTCAAAAAGTTGACAGTGTTTTTGATATTGAATGGGTAAATGGTATTACGTATGGAGATGTTCATCATCAGGGAGAGGTAGATTATTCCCACTATAATTTCGAAATTGCTGATGTGGAAATGTTGTTCAAGCTTTTTGAAATGTATGAAAAAGAAGCGAAAAGAGTTATCGAAAAAGGGTTTGTGCTTCCAGCTTATGATTATGTTCTTAAATGTTCCCATACTTTCAATTTATTAGATGCCAGGGGGGCAATCAGTGTAACTGAGAGAACAAGTTATATTAGTAGAGTGAGAAACCTTGCTCGAATCTGTGCTCAGGCTTATTTGGAACAAAGAGAAAGGCTTGGTTTTCCTTTACTAAAGAAAGCACAGGGAGGTAAGTAAGATGGCAAAGGATTTATTGTTGGAAATTGGGACTGAGGAAATACCTGCTAAATTTTTGCCTGCTGCTTTAAAACAGTTGGCAGAAATTAGTGCAGAATTGTTAAAAGAAAATAGATTAAGTTATACTTCCCTTTCTACTTTTGCCACTCCCAGGAGGATTGTTTTATTAGTTAATGATTTGGCGGAAAAACAGGAAGGGGCTGTAAAAAAGGTAAAGGGTCCCGCAGCCAAATCAGCCTTTACTGAACAAGGGGAACCTACTAAAGCAGCTCTGGGCTCTGCAAAGAGTCAAGGAGTGGATGTTGCTGATTTACGGGTTGAGACTGTAGAAGGTGGACAATATGTTTTTGCAGTGAAGGTGGAGGAGAGTAAATCTACTCTAGATATTTTACCTGAATTAATGGTAAGGTTAATTAGCTCAATTTCTTTTCCGAAGTCAATGCGTTGGGGAGATAAGGATATTCGTTTTGCCCGCCCTATAAGATGGCTAGTCAATTTATACGGCGACCAAAAAATTGATTTTTCCTTAGATGGGATTAGGCCGGATAATTTTACTTATGGTCACCGTTTCCTGAGTAAAGGTAAACTGGAAATAAAAGATATTAATGATTATTTTTCTAAATTAGAAGAAAATTATGTTATACTTGACCAGAATAAACGTCAAGAAGAAATAAAACGGCAGATTCTTAATCTTGCTCGGGAGCAGGGAGGAGAAGTTTTAATCGATCAGTCTTTGTTGGAAGAAGTAACTTTCTTGGTTGAGTATCCTACTGCTTTGTGCGGCAAATTTGAAGAAGATTATTTAAAATTACCTAAGGAAGTATTGATTACTACCATGCGGGAACACCAAAAGTATTTTCCTGTAGTGGACAAAGAGGGAAAACTTCTTCCTTTATTCATAACGGTTAGAAACGGCGGTAAAGAACATTTGGAAATTGTTCAGGCGGGAAATGAGAAGGTGTTAAGGGCAAGGTTAGCGGATGCTAAATTCTTTTACGAAGAGGACCAGGCTGAGCCTTTAGCTAATAAGGTTGAACGGTTAAAACAGATAGTCTTTCAAGAAAGTTTGGGAACTGTTTATGAAAAAACGAAGCGTATTGTAGATTTTGCAGCATTTTTGGCAAAGAACTTGAAATTGAGTGAGGAACTGCAGCATTCTGTTCAGCGAGCAGCTTGGTTGGCTAAGGCAGATCTAGTAACTAATATGGTTTACGAGTTTCCCGAACTCCAGGGAATTATGGGAAGGGAATATGCTTATTTATCTAATGAACCAAATGAGGTTGCTGTTGGCATATTTGAACACTACCTGCCTAGACATGCTGAAGATGAACTACCTCAAACCATGGTTGGAACGATTGTTAGTATCGCTGATAAAATGGATACAATTGCAGGTTGTTTTGGTATTGGTATTATACCCAGCGGCTCTCAAGATCCCTATGCCCTTCGGCGCCAAGCGCAGGGAATAATTTATATTCTTTTAGAAACGGAATTAGACATATCGTTGCAAACTTTAATTGACCAAGCAGTTAATAGGTACAAATCAGAAGGTAAATTGAAACGGCCGGAACAGGAAGTCAAAACGGAGATCTTAGACTTCTTTATCCAAAGAATTCGCTATATCTTTACAACAAAAGGTATTTCCGCTGATATTGTAGAAGCTGTATTGGCGACCAACAGTGAAAAGCCTATTGAATGCTGGAAAAGGGCTAATGCTCTGGCTAAATTCCGGGCAACTAGCTCTTTCAATGATTTGTTGGCTGCCTTTAATAGGGCTAATAATTTAGCCAAAAAAATTGAGAAAACAGAGGATAATCCTATCCAGGAGTGGTTACTTGCTGTTCCTGCAGAAAAACAATTATATCAGTCTTATCTTAAGGTGGAAAAAGAAGTAACAAATAAACTTCTTGCTTCTGATTATGAATCTGCCCTACAGAGTTTAGAAGAGCTCAAGGAGCCTATTAATAAATTTTTTGATAATGTGATGGTTATGGTTGATGATGAGGCAGTCCGTACCAATCGTTTGCAACTGCTTTTACTTATAAGCAATTTATTTAAGAAAATAGGGGATTTGTCAAAGTTGACAACTAATTAATCTAAAATAGTCAGTTGTAGAATAACTACAACTGACTATTTTCTATGATAAAAAAATATAAATAAGAGGAAATTTTCTTTTTAATATTGTATAATAATAGGTGTTATTTACTAGTTTTGCCCTAAATAGTATGACATATTTGGGTGGTGATCCTCAATTAAGATCTCAAAAAGACAAAAAAAGATTATTGATATAGTTAAATCGGAAGGACCTATTTCGGGAAAGGAAATTGCTACTAAACTCAACCTTGCTCATTCTACTTTACGCACTGATCTGGCTGTACTTACTAAAGCAGGAGTGCTGGAAGCAAGACCAAGGGTAGGCTATTTTTATGTGGAAAAGTCTGCCGATATTGAAATTTCTGAACAGATTCTTAAAGTTAAGGTGGGGCAGGTAAAGTCTTTAGCTGTTGTTGTTAGCGAGGAGACCTCTGTTTATGATGCTGTTGTAACAATGTTTTTAGAAGATGTGGGGACCTTGTTTGTAGTTCAGTCAGGGGGTATTCTGGCAGGAGTCTTATCGCGAAAAGACCTTCTTAAAGCTACTTTGGGCAATTCCGAAATAAATAAGACGCCAGTTAGTGTTGTGATGACTAGAATGCCGAATATTGTTGTTTGCACATTGGAGGAATCGGTTTATGATGCTGCCAGAAAGATGATCGAACATCAAGTTGATGCTTTGCCTGTTGTGAAACCTTTGGATAATAGTGGAAGGTTAGAGGTTGTGGGAAGAATTTCTAAAACAAACATTACAAAATTGTTTGTGGAGTTGGGTAGGGGTGGAATAAGTTCCTTTAACTAACTTTTTTCACTATTGAAACTTGTTTATGGTTAAGATAAAATTTCCCTAGGTTAGCTAGGGTTTTTAAAAGGGGGGAGATGGAGATCAAAGATCAAGAAGGAAAGACACCTATTATTTTTGTTGTGTCTGATTCTGTAGGTGAGACGGCAGAGTTTGTTGTAAGAGCAGCAGCAAGCCAATATAATTCCGGTCATGTGGTAATTAAACGTCTTTCTTATGTTAGCAGTCCTGAGGCAATAGAAGAGGCGGTTGTTAATGCGGCAAAATATAAAAGTATCATCGTTTATACCTTAGTTTCTCCTGAATTAAAGGAAATTCTTCGTCGAGAAGCAGAAAAATATAATGTTTATACAGTGGATATTTTGGGTCCTGTAATAGATGCCTTTGCCATAATGACCGGTAAAAAACCCAAACTTGAGGCCGGTCTTCTTCATCGAATGGATGAGAAATATTTTCAGAAGATCGAAGCAATAGAATTTGCGGTTAAATATGATGATGGTAAAGATCCTAGAGGACTAATTTATGCTGATATTATTTTAGTTGGAATCTCCAGAACATCAAAGACGCCTGTAAGCATGTATTTAGCTAATAAACGTTTAAAAGTGGCAAATGTTCCCCTTGTTCCTGAGGTAGCTCCTCCGGAGGAATTATTTATGCAGCCTGCCAATAAAATTATTGGTTTAACTATCGACCCTATTCAGCTTACAGGAATCCGTCAAGCTCGTCTTAAAGCTTTGGGCCTTTCTGCAAATGCTGATTATGCCAGTTTAGAAAGAATTCTAGAGGAAATAGAGTATGCTCAAAAGATTATGAAAAAACTTCGCTGTCCTATTATTGATGTTACCAATAAGGCTATCGAAGAGACAGCCAATGAAATATTAAATATTCTACGCAAGGAGGGCAAATTCAGTGGGTAAAAAATATGTTTATGCTTTTGAAGAGGGAAGTATGGAAATCAAAAATTTGCTAGGGGGTAAAGGTGCAGGTCTAGCAGAAATGACTAGAATTGGTTTGCCTGTACCTCCCGGTTTTACAATCACAACTGAGGCTTGTAACGAGTTTTATGCCCAAGGAGAAAAATTTCCGGAAGGTTTAGAAGAACAAATTATGGATAACCTTAGTAAGCTTGAACAGAAAATTGGAAAGAAGTTTGGCAGTACAGAGAATCCTTTATTGGTTTCAGTACGTTCAGGTGCTGTGATCTCCATGCCGGGAATGATGGACACTATCCTCAATCTTGGTTTAAACGATGAAACGGTTAAAGGATTAATAAAACAAACTCAGGATGAAAGATTTGCTTATGACTGTTACCGCCGGTTTATCCAAATGTTTGGCAACGTGGTTTTAAGAATTGAACATTATCTTTTTGAAGAGGTTATTGATAAATTTAAACAAGAAAGAAAAGTAGTTTATGATACTGAATTGGATGTATCTGCTCTTCAAGGAATAGTAGAGGAGTATAAAAAATTAGTTAGAAAAGAGATCGGAGAGGATTTTCCTCAGGATCCCTTAAAACAATTAATGTTAGCTATAAACGCTGTTTTTGCTTCTTGGAACAATCAGCGGGCCATTGTTTATCGTCAAATCAATAAGATTCCCGATCACTTAGGAACTGCTGTTAATGTTCAATCCATGGTATTTGGTAATGCTGGTAATACATCTGGAACAGGTGTTGCTTTTACTCGTAATCCGTCAACTGGGGAAAAAGTTGTTTATGGGGAATATCTGGTAAATGCTCAAGGAGAAGATGTGGTGGCTGGTATTCGTACTCCCCAACCTATTATGAAGTTACAAGAGGAAATGCCTGAAGTATTTGAAGAGTTCATGAAAATTTGTAATCTTTTAGAACAGCATTATAGAGATGTACAGGACATCGAATTTACCATTGAAAAAGGTAAATTATACTTATTACAAACCAGAAATGGTAAAAGAACTGCCGCCGCTGCCGTAAAAATTGCTGTTGATTTAGTAAAAGAAGGGATAATTACTAAAGAAGAGGCGCTTTTGAGAGTAGAACCTGAACAATTAGACCAGCTTTTACACAGAAGACTTGATCCTGATGCTAGAGTTGAAGTTTTGGCCAAAGGTCTTCCGGCTTCTCCCGGGGCAGCAGTTGGAGAAGTTGTTTTTGATGCTGACCTAGCGGAAAAACTGGGCAAAGAGGGAAAAAAAGTTGTTTTAGTGCGGACAGAAACTGTACCGGATGATATTCATGGAATAGTTGCAGCCCAGGGTGTTTTAACCGCCAGGGGTGGAATGACCAGCCATGCTGCGGTGGTAGCAAGGGGAATGGGTAAACCTTGTGTTTGTGGTTGCGAAGCGATTAAAATTGATTATGCTCAAAAACTATTTAAAGTTGGAGATGTTGTTGTTAAAGAAGGGGACTTTATTACCATTGATGGTTCAACCGGTCAGGTTATGTTAGGTGAGGTTCCTACTATTGACCCAGAACTTAGTGCAGAATTCCAGGAACTTCTTTCTTGGGCCGATGAAATTCGTGTTTTAGGGGTTAGAGCCAATGCTGACACCCCTGAAGATGCTCGGAAGGCTCGGGAATTTGGAGCTGAAGGTATCGGTCTTTGCCGTACAGAACATATGTTTATGGATCCAAAACGGCTGCCAATTGTTCAACAAATGATTTTAGCTGAAACTTTAGAAGAACGGGAAGAAGCGCTAGCTAAATTACTACCTATGCAGAGAGAAGATTTTAAAGGTATACTAGCGGCTATGGAAGGGCTACCGGTAACTATTCGCCTTCTTGATCCTCCTTTGCATGAATTTCTTCCCAATGAAGAAGAGTTGCTTGTTGAGGTAACAAAACTGCGTTTGCAGAATGGTGATCCTCAGGAAATTGCAGAAAAAGAAAACCTGCTGCGAAAAGTTAAAGCCCTAAGCGAATTTAACCCGATGTTAGGTCATAGGGGTTGCAGGTTGGGGATAGTTTATCCTGAAATTTATAGCATGCAGGTTAAAGCAATCATCGAAGCGGTTGTGGAACTGAAGAAAGAAGGCTATGATGTCAAACCGGAAATAATGATTCCGTTAGTAATTCACTCAAATGAATTGGATATTATGCGCAAACTTACCGTGGATACTGCCGAAAAAATATTTAAAGAAACCGGGGTTGAATGTGATTATTTAGTTGGTACAATGATTGAAACTCCTCGGGCTTGTCTGACAGCCGATCAAATTGCCGAATTTGCTGATTTCTTCTCCTTTGGAACGAATGACTTAACCCAAACTACTTTTGGTTTCAGCCGGGATGACGCTGAGGGTAAATTTCTTCCTTATTATCTGAACAATAAGATTTTACCTGACAACCCCTTTGCTGTTTTGGATAGAAATGGGGTTGGACAATTAGTTAAATTAGCAGTAGATAAAGGAAGAGGGGTTAAAGCAAACCTTAAATTGGGTATTTGCGGTGAGCATGGAGGAGAACATAGCTCTGTTGAGTTCTGCCATATGGTTGGTTTGAATTACGTAAGCTGTTCACCTTTCAGAGTTCCGATCGCTCGTTTAGCTGCTGCCCAGGCGGCGGTTAAAACAAGGACCAATCGTAAGTAGGTAAAAATAGGCTAATAAGAAGTGGCGTAAGCCTTACGTATCAAGGACTTGACGGTTTTTATAGTAGGTTATAAAAGGGGTAATATTTCTTAATTTTAAGAAATATTACCCCTTTTTATATTAAAATATGGTGTTATGAAACACCTTTTTAGTTTAATTATTATGGAACACTAATCAATGGTGAAAAATGGGTAAGTATGGGGTGATTGCTACTTATCATTTTATCGTGCATACTGTTGAAAATAGTACATGTATCTGATGGAGATATTTTTCAGGTTTTCATGATATCATTTGTAGTTTTTTTATATATTTAAAGAATAATTAAAGTATTTAGCTTGCTTTCACTAATTATCGAAACCCATGGTACATATGATTCTATTTAGTGCAATAGAGGCTGCGAGAGTAGGAGAATTGGGAAGAGGCTTTGCAGTTGTTGCAGAAGAGATAAGAAAACTGGCAGAGCAATCAGGAAACTCCACAAGAGCAATAGAGCAAATAGTTAAAGAATTGCAAACAAACTCACAAAATGCAGTGAATGCTATGACCAGAATATCCAAAACCATAGAAGAACAGACTGAAAGTGTTACAAAGAGCAGGGAAAAACATAAAATGATTGACGATGCCATGAAAAGATGCCAAGAAGCAGTTTTGGAATTGAACTCACTAGGGAAGAAAATGGTTGAAATGAAAAATGTCATATTA
>DUMD01000021.1 GCA_012840065.1 Clostridia bacterium | reverse complement strand
GCGTTTTATTTCATCTTCTATGTTAGCCAAAAGAAGTTCCCTTGCTTCACTGGAAGATAATCCTGAAATCTGCTCCAATTCAGCTAATTGTTTAGCATAAAGCTCATTAAGTTTATTTCTTAATTCTTCTGCCTCCTGCTCTTTGCCCAATAAATAAGCTTCTTTTTTTTCTAGACTTTCAACTTTACGGTCTAAAACTTCTTCTTTTTGCATTAATCGCCTTTCCAAACGCTGAAGTTCATTTCTTCGTTCTCTAATTTCTCTTTCAGCTTCATTTCTTAATCTATGAACTTCTTCTTTTGCTTCAAGAATAGCTTCTCTTTTCTTAGCTTCCCCTTCTTTTCGGGCATCTTCTATAATTCTGCGAGCTTCTTCTTCGGCAGAAGAAATTTTAGCTTCAGCAATATATTTCCTAATCAAATAGCCTATGAATAATGCTACTAAAGCTATAATAATGTAAACAAGATAACTTGAGCTAATAGTGTTTCACCTCCCTCAATTAACGATATTTATATTTTCTTCCTTTTTTCTCAAGGACAAGAAGCCGTTCCCACCCAGATAAATTTTATCCTGTTTTATATACCCTGTCAAGCTGAGGTATAAGGAGTAACAATACTTTTGCCTTGTTTTAATTCGATTAAAAATACTTTATCTGCTACCTCACTTAGTTGATGATTATGCGTAATCATAATAACCTGTCTTGAAAACATATCGCAATAATATTTTAAAAACTGAGCAACGCCTCCAATATACTCTTCGCTGACGTGTTTTGCAGGCTCATCTAAGATTAGTGGTCCCATTATTTTGGGTTGAAAGGCTTGTAACATTGCTATGCGTAGCGCAAGCGAAATTACATCAACAATACCTCCACCTCTAGCATCTTGAGGCCTTGTTTCAACTATGTAATCACCATAAGTAGACTTCACAAAAAAATCAGCTTCTGTTCTTCCTCTTACTTCCTTTAATTCAATCTTGAATTGGATATCTAGACCAAAAACATATTCCAGAGCATGAGTAACTAAAATTTCAATTTGTTGTCTAGCTTGTTCTCTAGCATACTCTGATGTATTTTGCAGTAATATTCTTACTTGTTCTAATAAATCACTTTTCTCTTCCAGTTTTCTTAGCTCTTCCTGTTTTTTATGAAGTTCTTCTAGCAATCTGTCTCTGCGATCAGCTTTTATTAAAAAGTTTTGTTTCCATTTTGTGAAAACTTGTTTTAAGTTGGAATATTCTTCTATTTGTTTCATTATTCAACTTGCTCCTTCAACTCTTCTGGAAGTAATTGTTTAATTTTGTTAATCATTAATTCAATCTCATCTTCTAATTTTTTTATTTCATCATCTAATTGTTCTGGTTTTATATTCAGTTCATTGAGTTCGTTTAATATTTCATTATACTGGTGTTCAAGTTGCTCCAATCTAGCTTCGGCCTTATATCTTATTTCTTTGGCTTTATCCAAATTAGCCTTCAAAAGAGCAATTTCTTTTTCTTGTTCTTTTTGATTCATTTATAAATTTTCCTCCTTTTTATATTCATCGATAATTCGTTTACTTACATCTTTACTTATTTTACTATAACATAAGGGACAGCGACCTATTTCTAATAGTCGGGCATTATAATTTTCAAGCAAAACTTTAATTTTATTTTCATTATCAACTAAATATTTCTTTCCTTTTATCATTCCTTCTGTTACTCTGTCTAACTTAAGCTTTAATTCACTAAGTTTTACTTTTCGTTGATAATTATTAGCTAAATGAGTATAAAGCTGTTCAGCATCTATTACCTTATTTAACTCTTTTATCCACAATCTATGTTTTTTTATTTTTACTCTCAAATGTCCAATTTTTATTCTTAAATCCTTTAAACGATTGCTTTGAGGAAGATAATTATTATTTAAAAAAGATAATAGTTTTTCAGCTTCAAAAATGTTTACTGTGTTAGCCATTATTTTATTTATTCTTTTTAAGTGTCCTGTGATAATTTTTTCTCTTTCTCGCAATGAACGTAAAACTTTTAAAAATTGAGAATAATAGATGGTTTTATCCAGCATAGTTTCTAAATTTGAAATATTGCTAAATCGATCTATAATATTTTGTTGTTTTTCTATTTCAGTAATAATGGTTTTAAGTTCAGCTGATCTAGCTTTTAATTTATCCAATCTTTTAATTTTGTTTTCTAAGTTTATTAACAATTGGTTAGTTTCTTCAATTGCTTTTTTTTCATCATCTAAATCTGCATATAATAAGAGCTGTTCATTAAGATCTTTAATTGTATTATCTAACAATTTATGTTCTTGATTTAGTTGAAATAAATCTTTTATTACCGACCTTATTGCACTATCAATTAAATGGATCCCTACTAATCTACCAATAGCTTTTGCTCTAGTAGTACCTGTTTCACTCAAAAGAAAAGGCCCATCCAGTTGATAACCAATATTAAGACTTGTTTCTATATCTGTATCAAGAAATATTTTACCCATGCCATGAGCCTTAGTTATTTCTTCTGGTACACTACTTCCAAAACCTTCAAATCTTTGTTCTTCACCATTACTCTTTTTCAATATATATACATTTCTACTAGCACTTCTCTCACGACTAATCTGAGTACCATCAGTAAGGGTAACAATAACTTTACAGGTATTAGTTCCAATCCTCATAAAATCAGTTCCCCTCGGCTCGTTATAAAGAAGCCAACGAAGGGCTCTGATGATTGCAGTTTTGCCCTGATCTGATCCTCCTACAATGACATTAAATCCCCGGTCAAATAAAATTTCTGTATCTTCATGTGACTGAAAATTAATTAATCTAATCTTTTCTATAGCTATCATTATTGACACCTCGTTACTTAATTAATCCTCCTGAAATAAATTTTCTTGAGCAGCAGATATTCTTTTTATAGCCTCTATTACCACAGGTCTAGATAATTTAGATTCGTTAGCAATTTTCTCTATAATTTCATTGATATTAAGAGATTTGATATCACCTACTGATTTTATGCCTTGGGTAAAATCTATTAATTTTTTTTCTCTATAATCGCGACGACAAAGTTCTTCTCGATCTAAAACCTCTTCCCCTGGTAAAGCACTTTTTAATTTTACAAATTCAAAATTTATCCCTTCCAAAGAAAATTGGGCAATAACAACCTGTGGTTGTCTTGTTAGTTCTGAAATACTATTATTTATTCTTACTAAACTTCCAGGATTAAGAAAATATCTTTGGTTTAATTCGATTAAACCATAACCACTATGATAATGTCCGGAAAAAGTCAAGTCCGCTTCAGTTTCCAATATATCATCAATTAAAGTATAGGGTATTCCCTCAAAAAAAGGCTTTTTTAATAACATTCCATGAACCATATGAATTGCAAAATTTGCTTTAGCATCTTTCTTGATACAGTAATCAATTTTTCTATCTCTTCGATCAATATCGTAATGAAATGGTTGTCCAGTTAATTGTACAACCAATTGGTTCTTTTCCAAAAATATCTTATCCTGAGCATTAACGAGGGTTACAACCCCCATGCTATCGAGCAATCCTAACATAGTTCGAGATACAGTATCCGGGTTATAAGCATATATATCATGGTTTCCAGTAACTGCAAATATAGGCATCGGAAATTTTTTAAAAATCAGAATAAATTCTCTTACTATTGATGGAGAAACATCCGGTCTATCAAAAATGTCGCCGCAATGTAATACATAATCTACATTAAATCGGCAAGCAATATCCAGTACTTCTTCTATTTTGTTAAGAAGAGTATTCATAAAATTATCTTTCCTATTTTGAGGATTAGTACCACGAATATGAGTATCAGTTAGCAAAAGGAATTTCATAGTTGATCCTCCTCGTTTATTAGCTCTAATAACTTAAATAAATCTTTGTTTTGATAGCCACGGCGTTGAATAAAACTAGAAGCTCTTCTTATCATTTTTAAATCGCCTTTACTAATACCAGGATATTTTTTTTTAAGTAGTTCTTTCATATTTGTAAGTGTTAAACTATCATCAAAGTCGGCTAAACACTTTTTAATAATTTCTTCTTCTACACCCTTTGCCCTTAATTCTTGCTCAAGACGGCGTCTTCCCAGCAGTTTTTTTTCTGAACGAGTTTTTACCCAATTTAAAGCAAATTTGTAATCATTAACATAACCCTGTTCTTTTAATTTATCAATAATATTCCTAATTTCCTCTTCCCCATAGCCTTTGTTTTTAAATTTTTCAATCAATTCTTTTTCAGATCTATCTCTAATTGATAAAAGTTTTATGCCATATAAATACAGCTTATTTGAAGTTAGTTTCATTATAACCTTCCCTTTCTGTTAGTAATCCTTTGGAAAAATAATTATCCAATTTGTTTATCTAAACTCAAACCCGGTAAGTTAATATTAACTTACCGGGTTTGAGTTTATTCGTCTATTAATTCTCCTTCAGCACTTTTTGCTTTCAAAGTATTGTTTACAGTAAGAAGACCATAATTTTCCTTTATTTTTTGTTCAAGCTCTAAAGCAATATCCGGGTTCCCTTTCAAAAACTCTTTGGCATTTTCTCTCCCTTGCCCCAATCTTTGGTCACCGTAAGAGTACCAAGCCCCACTTTTATTAATAATATTAGTCTCTACACCTAAATCAATAATTTCACCTAGCTTTGAAATACCTGTCCCATACATAATATCAAAGTCAGCCTGCTTGAATGGTGGGGCTACCTTATTTTTTACTACCTTAACTCTGGTCCTGCTACCAACAATATCATTACCCTGTTTAAGAGCTTCAACCTTTCTAATTTCCATCCGTATTGAAGCATAAAATTTTAATGCCCTTCCACCCGGTGTGGTTTCTGGATTACCAAACATTACACCGACCTTTTCTCTAACTTGATTTATGAAAATTGCTATTGTTTTAGATTTTCCAATTGCACCTGTAAGTTTTCTCAAAGCCTGTGACATTAAGCGGGCTTGAAGACCAATATGAGCATCTCCCATTTCACCTTCAATTTCTGCCCTTGGTACTAAAGCTGCAACTGAATCTACAACTATAACATCAATTGCTCCGCTTCTTACTAAGGCTTCTGCAATTTCTAAAGCCTGTTCTCCTGTATCGGGTTGAGATACTAAAAGATTATCAACATCTACCCCTAATGCCCGGGCATAATTAGGATCTAAAGCATGTTCTGCATCAATAAATGCTGCTATGCCACCATTTTTTTGGGCTTCAGCAATAACATGAAGGGCAACAGTAGTTTTACCCGATGATTCCGGTCCATATATTTCTATCACCCTACCTCTGGGAACACCACCGACTCCTAAGGCTAAATCTAAAGCTAAAGAACCTGTTGATATAACCTCTATATTAGTAAGGTTCGTATTTTCGCCCAATCTCATTATTGATCCTTTCCCAAATTGTCTTTCAATTTGGGTTAACGCCATTTCCAATGCTTTTAATTTGTCGCTCACTAGTTTATCCTCCTTTAAAAATTATAGATAATAGATATACTGCTTTCCTCCGCCCTCGATTAGTTGTTCTCTACGACTTATTAACCTCATTTTTGTTAATTCCAATAAACGATTATTACTAACATTTACAGTTGTATTTTGAATTTCTGCCAATTGCCGAGCAGATAATTCTTTCTCCCTAAATATTATTTTTAATACCTCTTTTAAATGTTCTTTTAAATGACCACAAAAACCAATCGTCCCATTTTTATCAATTATTAATACTGCGATTTGCCTTTGAATAAGAGCAACTTCTATATTTTCTTTTATTTCTGCGTTAGTATTTGCCAACATCACTCGTTTTTCGCCAAATTCTCCTGAAATAAACCGCAATAATAGTTTTGCTATCAATTCATCAGCAAAGGAATAATCAACAATTTTGACATTATTAAAGTCCAAAATAATTAGGTTACTTTCACATAAGTTAATTTCATTTTCTACTTTAGTTCTAAGCTGCTCTCCTGTTTTTCTAGTAACTAAAATAGGTGAAAAAAGAGATAAATCTATAATTCTACTTGTTTGTAATAACAACAACCGTTTTCATCCCTTTCAGTGAAAACATATGTTATAATTATATACATTATTAAAACAAAATGCAATATTATTTAGTTATTTCCGGGCAATTCTATACTTATTTGAGTACCGGGAAAATAAGGTGTTTTTAAACTAACTTGTTTTTCCTTAGAAAAAAACAATCTAGCTTGACCAGATCGGATATACATTTTACCATTAAATTCGATTACATACTTTTTTACTTGAGATAACCCTAATCCCCTGCCAATTTCCCCGTATCTTGAAATCCCTAATTCAGTAGCTGCTAAAATGGCTTTGTTATCTTCCAACCAATTTTGTTTACTACTATTCCAAAGACTCTTTTTTATACCTATGCCGAGATCTCCAACTGCTAGTTTAAGAAAGGGCTGACCATTATAATGGTAGGTTTGAGCAGCAGCAAAACCCCAATCACCACTATGTTGAGGAATGTTTTGACATAATTCTGCTAAACAAACACTGAACTTGGTTGCAATTTCAGGACTTATATGCAATTTTTTAGCAATCACTTGGTGTATTCTATCTACAATAATTTGCACTACAGAAGCAACATCATCTTCTTTTTTAATTGGAGTTAATTCCAAAAGAACATCGGAACTATTTATTTTTTGTTTTTTTAGGTTGTTTTCTAAATGGGGATAAAAATGAACATAATCTTTTACATTGTACCAAAATTTCATTCTTTGCAAATAACTATTTACCTTTATGCTTTCAGGTAACACATAAAATATGTTAGTAGTGTAGCTAAAAAGCCATTTAGCTAAAAGCAAAAGATTCACAAGACCATAAGGATCAATGAATTTTATTTGTCTCAAATCAACAGTTATTAAAGAACTTTTCAGATTAATATTAGTTAACATCTTTTCAAAGCTCTGAATTGTTAATTCATTTCGGCCAGGAGTTAAAAGACAATTCATTCTTATATCCCTCTCTCTCTATCTATTTATAAACATCATCTTAATGGTAAAAAGAAACTGTCTAGATAAAAATCTGGCTTAGATTATTAAAAAATAAACCAGGTTTTGTCCTGGTTTATTTTTTAATAAATTTTACTTTCTGTTTTTTGCAGGTTCAATATTAAGTATTTTGCCTTTTAGATTAATTCCCTGCATAAGTTGAAAGACTTTTTCGCTCAAATTTGCAGGTACCTCCACAAAACTAAACCTATCAAAAATATCTATACTTCCTATAGCATTTTCTGGAATACTAGCTCCTTCTGCAATAGATCTTGCTATGTCTCCCGGGCCAATTTTGTTAACTTTCCCAATATTTAAAAATAATCTAACCATATCTGATTTTTTATTGGAATCACTTGACAAACCATTATTACTACTTTCCTGGTTATCATCTCCAAAACAAAGTCTCAATGCTGCCAAAGCAATTTTTTGGTAGCTATAATGACCAGAAAGCTCATTCAGCAAATCTAAGACTTGCTTGTTATTATCCTCTTGTTCTAATAATTTAAGCAACCTTTTATAAAGATAACTTTTCTTATTTTCTAATGTTTCCATAACAGTAGGAATATTTTTTCTATTAACTCTTTGCTTTATAACTTTTTCTATTGCTCTTAAATGTTTGTACTCTTCCGGAGTAATAAAGGTATAGGCAACCCCACTACGACCAGCTCTCCCTGTACGTCCAATGCGATGAACGTAAGATTCAGGATCTTGAGGAATATCAAAGTTAATAACATGACTTAATTGATCGATATCTAAACCTCTTGCTGCTACATCCGTTGCAACCAAAAGCTCAATATTACCTTTTCTAAAATTTTGCATAACTTTTTCTCGTTGTCTTTGAGTTAGACCTCCATGTAAACCATCTGCTATATATCCTCTAATTCTTAAATTTTCTACTAAACTATCTACCCGCTTTTTTGTTCTACAAAAGATTAAAGCTTTTTCAGGTTGGGCCATATCTATAACTTGGCATAGGTCCTCTACTTTATTTTTTTCCTTTGATTCAAAATAATATTGTTCAATTGTTGGAACTGTTATCTGCTCTTTAATCACAGAAATATATTCAGGATTATTCATATATTTTTTAGCTAATGCCAATAATTCAGGAGGCATAGTAGCAGAAAATAATATGGTCTGTCTAGTTTGAGGTGCATAGCTTAAAATGTTTTCTATATCCTCAATAAATCCCATATCTAACATTTCATCAGCTTCATCCAAAACAACTATATTTATTTTATTTAAATTCAAAGTTTTTCTTTGTAGATGGTCAAGAATTCTACCTGGAGTTCCAACAATAACTTGAATCCCTCTTTTTATACCTCTAATTTGCCTTTCTATTGGTTGTCCCCCATATATTGGAAGAACATTTATTCTCTTATACTTCCCAATATTCTTTATTTCTTCAGCTATCTGAATGGCTAATTCCCTTGTTGGAGTAATAATTAATGCCTGTAGTTCTCTGCTTGTTATTTTTTCTACAATGGGTATCCCAAAAGCAGCCGTCTTTCCAGTGCCAGTTTGCGCTTGTCCAATTACATCTTTCCCGGATAATAATAAAGGAATTGTCATAGATTGAATTGGCGAAGGAGCCTCAAAACCCATATCTACTACTGCATGAAGTATTTTCTTGTTTATTTTAAAATCTGCAAAGCTTTTTATTTTCATTCCCTCAGTTACTCCCCGTTAGTTTTTTAAATTTAAAAGATACTTTCTTAAAAAGTCAAGAGCTGTTTGAGATGCTCTATATTTAATTCCTTTTCTTCCACCTGCAAGCATATGTTTTTCATATATAGCACCATTTTGGGTCGCTAAGGCAATATAGACTAACCCTACCGGTTTTTCAGCTGTTCCTCCATCAGGACCAGCAATACCTGTAACAGCAAGGCCAAGATTTGTATTGCTAATTTTTCTAATGCCTTCTGCCATAGCAATAGCTACTTCAGGACTTACCGCTCCGTACATATTTATTAGTTGTTCGTCAATATTAAGCAATTCTACTTTAGCTTTATTACTATAGCATACAACCGATCTATCAAAATATTCCGAACTACCAGGTATATTCGTTAATCTATCACTTATCAATCCACCTGTACAAGATTCCGCTAAAGCAATAGTCATCTTATTTTTTTTCAATAGCTCTGCTATTATATCTTCCATATCCTTATCATCGGTACTAAAAACATATCTACCTATTTTATTCATAATTTTCGACTCTATTTCTTCTATCATTTCCTGAGCAATGTTTTCATCACTTGCTTTTGCTGTAATCCTAATATTAATTTCACTCTGTTTTGCTAATAAGGCTATAGTAGGGTTAGTTTGATTTTCAAGAATACTTTTTATTTCCTCCTCAATTGCAGACTCTCCTATACCATAAACCCTTAACACTTTTGATTTAATTATTCGTTTTTGGATATTATAATAATTAATTAAATATGGAATGACTTCTGAAACAAACATTTTCTTCAACTCAGAGGGAGGCCCTGGTAGAGTTATTATTAATTTACCCTGCAGGTCTAAAACCATTCCTGGAGCAGTACCGTTTTGGTTATGGAAAAGATGAGAACCTTCAGGGAACAT
>DUMD01000020.1 GCA_012840065.1 Clostridia bacterium | reverse complement strand
TCTGCACTTTTTCCTATTAATCTTTGGTTTAGTTTTGAAGAAATCAATAACCATAGTAAGTGCTTTATCATTTCGTCTTTTACTGCTTTTATAACGCTTAGGCAATTTAAAATTACCTAATCTGGGGATATTTTTATAATCACCATCTATTGTTATATTCTCAAGCTGACTTTCCCCTATTCCTCTCCGTCTAGCCGCAGCCAGAATAGGTACATCCTCTATTTCAATACCCAACATCTTAACAGCTACAGTATCCAAAGCTAAAGGATCTGTGCTCATTAGAATCTTATTTCCTGAGTAAACCTCTCCAGCTGTTGGCCCTTCCCCCTGCATGGCCCAAATACCATCCATAATATGTAATTGAAATTTCCCCTTCTGATGAATATCTGCTATTATTTCACCAAAATCTTCCGGATTTGGAGCCATTTTATGATATTTCGCCTTTCTTAAGCCAGGAATACATCCGAATACATTTTTGATAGCCCCTGTATAAATGTTTGCTGAATGAGTTTTTAATTTGGGTAAATTTATAACCACATCGGCGTCAAAAATAGGTTTGGCAAGATACATCTTTTCTTCATACTTACTTTCAGAAATTACTTCAACAACACCCTCACTATCAAAATTCTTAATACTAGCTCCTTCTTCCTCCGCCACTTTCTCATAGCCTGCTACCTTAAAACTTTTACCGGTAAGGGCTATACCGCCAATAGCACCCCCCGAACTATCTCCTACCCACACTTCACACCCCCGCTGTTTCAAAATCCTTATCATGGACCGAACAAATTCAGAATGGGTTACAGCAGCTGATTCGGAAGGTTTAGGACCTATTAAATTTACCTTTAGTAAAACCCTATCCCCTGGACGAATAAATAGATCCCAACCACCTAATTTTTCTATTCCCTCGTTAATTTTCAGCATTAAGTTATCTAATTGATAGTCCCTACATTCTTGAATAACTACTTTAGCCACTTTGCTCCTACCCCTTTACATATTAAAACTTTTTAACTATTACTTATATATATTTCCACAAATATCCTCTTCTATTAAAGACTTTTCTATTAAACTGGTTATTAACGTAAAAGCCACCGATAAAAGGTCTTTCAACCTTTATCGGCGGCTTTTACTTAGAACAAAATATCTTTTATACGTATTCTTTTTTTAAATAGTTTAGCCTATTTTATTTTTAAACCTTACTGGGTGATATCCCCATACCAGGCTTTATCTGACTCAGTCTCCAGCGCTGCCTTTATTCTTTTTGGGCCATAAGTACGCTTGCTTCCTTCATGTATTGACCTTATTTTTGGCACCAGCAGTTCATCTTCCACTTTCCGGACGCTTTTGCCTTTGTTTTTTCAACGATAATATCCGGTTTCATGAACTTCCAACGCCTTGCACATCCTTATCACTGCAAACTCAGAACGGTGAGTAGCTATGAATTCATACTTCATCACAGTGGTTGTGTAAAGATGCGTAGGGATTTTTTTAAGATTTCTTCCTCCTCTTCCAGTTCGACTATCTGCTTGCCCCTTGCCTTAAGCTTCTTATTAATCTCTTTATCGACTCGCCTTGTCGCCTGTTTTAATACCTTTACTTCAGCATAGGATGAAAGATGGTTCTTTCTTCGGAAATCCCTCACCCAGCAGCATACCGTGTTTTTGTCAGTTCCCATTTCCTCAGCCACACTTGTTGCCGATTTGCGGCTTTCGAGGATAAATTTTGCTGTCCGTTCTCTCGTTTCTTCTGAATACTTGCTATTGTTACTTGGCATGATTAATGGTCCTCCTTTTGTATGCATATGAGTCTAACATTTTGACTCTACAAAAGTCGAACCATTCCACAAAACTCGATGAAGTCGATGGAAGATAAACCAAAGAGAAGTGTTTGTTTCAAGCTTTTTCAGCAAAATAAAAACCATCTATTGATAAAACTTTTATCAATAGATGGTAGATTTTCTTGGTGAAGCTAAGGAGGTTTGAACCCCTGACCTCTTGAATACCAT
>DUMD01000225.1 GCA_012840065.1 Clostridia bacterium | reverse complement strand
GCCAACCATCCGCTGTTCGTCAGGGTTAGCAATCGCCCCGTCCTCCAATGCTTTTATCTCTGTATAAATCCTCTGCATTTTAGGTTCCATCTCGTTTAGATAGGATTCTGAAAAACTTACCCGGCTAATATCTATTTCTATCCCCAGCTCTTCAGCAGAAAAAAGATACTGGCGGAATCTTTCCCAGTTTGAGATCATCATCCCTTCTCTCCTTATCTTCTCAGCAAATATTTTTAGCTCTGATCAAAAATAAGTTTTCCCGATTAAAGTAATAATCATTACTGATTTTTCTGTTTCTCTCCTTTGCCCAGATCCGATTTTGCAAAAATATTTCTCCAGCCCGGTAAATAGACCACAAAAATCATATCTAACTTTTTTAAGCACAAGACCCAGTCACTTTAAAATATTCCAAAAGACAGTAAATATTCACAAACATTGACCGGTACCAAAACAAAAAAGCCGCATGAAATGCAGCCCCATTCTTCTTTCATTTTTTTGTAGAGGAAAAAAGGAAAGTTAAGATAGACCAAGAATGTTCTTAAAGAAAGAAAAGTTCTAAAACTATCTGCTTTAAGTAAAAACAAAAAAATCAAAGCAGCAGGTGGGAAACATAAGCAAGGCAGGGGAATAATTTGTTTGGTTATCTGGTGATCAATGCAGATAGATTAACGATAGAAGAAAAACAGCATTATCGCTCCTTTTATTGTGGTTTGTGTAAATCATTACAGGAACGCCATGGTGCACTAAGCCGGATCACCCTCACCTATGACATGACTTTCCTTGTTCTCTTTCTCTCTGCCCTTTATAATCACGAAAAAAAAATAAGGACTGAACGATGTATCATTCATCCTTTTAAGGCCAACCAATATTGGCTGAATGAAATTACTAACTATGCAGCTGACATGAGTATTGTGCTTACCTACTACAATTTTCTTGATGATTGGGTTGATGAGAAAAAAGTCCTACCCCTCTGGAAAGCAAAACTATTTGAACGGAAGTATAAGCAGGTTGTAAACCAATATCCGGATAAATGTGCTATAATTAACAATTACTTGGAGGAGCTTGCCCAGATTGAAAAATCAGGAGAATTAAACCCGGATCTTCCTGCCAACTGTTTTGGTAATTTGATGAGTGAGATCTTTATTTTTAAAGAAGATAAATATGCCAAAGATTTACGGGCCTTTGGAAAAGCACTGGGGAAATTCATTTATATCATGGATGCCTGTCTCGACTTAGAAAAAGATTTGAAAAAAGAACGTTACAACCCTCTGGTAACATTATCCTCCAAGGATTTTAAAACAATCTTGACTTTACTTATGGCAGACTGTACTGAAAAATATAAACAGCTGCCAATCAATCAGGATAAAAAGCTAATCGAAAATATTCTTTACTCAGGGGTTTGGACAAGATATGAAGCTAAAAATAAAAAAAGGAGAGACATAAACAATGATACCCGATCCTTATAAAGTGCTTGGAGTTTCTCCGACTGCCACAGATGAGGAAATAGCAAAAGCTTATCGCAGGCTGGCAAAAAAATACCATCCGGACCTAAACCAGGGTAGTGAAGAAGCAGCAAAAAAAATGAGGGAAATTAATGCTGCTTACGAACAAATAAGGAAAGAAAGAAGTTCCCAAACCAATAGGAGCTACAATAACCAAAATTCATCCGCTAATAATAACACCGGATATGGGGACCCCTTTGGAGGAGGTTTTAATCCTTTTGGTCAATACGGTCCTTTTGGAGGGTATAATCCTTTTGGGGGTTTTTGGTGGTATTACGACACCAGCCAACAGCGAAGATACGGATCTTCTAAATTTGATCCTGTCAAAACTTATCTACAGGCGGGATATTATAAAGAAGCCCTCAATGTACTGGATAATATCACGGAAAGAACTGCAGAATGGTTCTACTATAGCGCAATTGCCCATCTGGGCCTGAACAACAAAATCACGGCCCTTAATCATGCCCAGACAGCAGTACGAATGGAACCCAATAATCCCCAATACCGATTTTTACTGAACCAAATTCAAAGAGGCGGATATATGTATCAACAGCAAAGCCGGAACTTCGGTATACCAACAAGTGTTATAAATAGTTTATGTCTAAGTCTTTGCCTGGCCAGATTATGCTGCCTATTCTGCGAACAACCCTATTATTTCTAAGGAGGAATAAAAATTGGGAAGTTTCAAAGAAAGGTTAATACGTTTTATGTACGGCAGATACGGCATAGATCAACTGTATTATGCTTTACTTCTAACCTTTTTTGCTTTAAGAATTATTAATACGTCCGCCCGTTCTATTATTATTGATCTTTTATCCTGGGCTATTCTGATTTGGATGATATTCAGAGCTTTCTCCCGCAACATTTATAAAAGACGGCGGGAAAATGAAAAATTTATGCAATTATGGACTCCTATTAAAAGGCAGGGCTCTTTAACCAGACGGAGAATCAAGGAAATAAAAACCCATCGTTTCCGCAAATGCCCCCAGTGCAGGGTAATGCTCCGCTTACCGCGAAAAAGGGGAAAACATACCGTTGAATGCCCTCGTTGTCATAAGGAATTCAAGCTGCGCATTTTATGGTAAATAGCCAGAAATAAAGGAAGAGGGCTGGTCTGCCCTTCCCCTTTAAAAAATCCCTTTTGTCTTTTCCCTGACAAACAAACGTTTAAATCAAGTGCTCCTTGTTGCACATTCTTCCCCTAAAATGCCACACATCAATTACTTGATCAAACCGAAGTGCCCAAAAGGTTGCCTGGATATACTTACCGTAACTTTCCCATTCATTCTCTCAAGAGAGGAAACCTTCAGTTATAGATTTTCCCTCAAATTGTAAACATTACAAAAAATGTGCTTATTTTTCACAATAACATTCATTTCTGTTCATTTTGATTCTCCAAAATAATTTAGCACTATACCTAGGATAAGCTATCTATCCACTACTTTTTAACACCGCCACTAATTTTTTCTACTAACAATGTTGCGAAAACCATATTATATAATAATTTATAAAACACCTCTTCTTTCTTTTCATCATCATACAAATCATTTTTAACTATTTTATCAATACATATCCATTCCTTACCTTCAAATTTTAATATACTGCCTCCAAACTCATTAATAAACCTCTCACGCCTGTTTTCTTTTTCCGCCCTATTATTTTTTAATCCTCTGTATAATCTGCAATAGCGCCTGCTCCAGCAAAGTTAGAAATATTTTTTACAATGTAGAAATTTTTTTCATCCTTAATTGCCTGTGAAAGCTCAATTTGAAAACAAAAATCATGGAATTTGGACGAACCCATTGTTATATGTGTTTTTTCTAATCTTGTCTTATATCCCCACTCACCTACATTAACAAAGAAATCATAAAATCTATTTTTATATTTTATAACACCTGTGTTATTTTCTTCATCTAACAAATAGAACTCTTGCATATCAAACTGCGGATGATGTTCTGAATCATTACTTTCACTAACACTAAAAGCATTTAAAACAATATTGTTTTCCTTAGTTTCAATATTGATTGGATTGTTTAGGCCTGTTGTAAGCAAGATATCCTTTATTCTATCTGCCTCTTCCTGATTAATTAATTTATACATACAAATCACCTTCCCGACATTAAAGATCAACACAATATAACAACATTCTTGAACTTCTTTAACTCTTCTGATCTCCTCCCTTCAGAAAGAAATCATATTACTTCTTGCATTTCACATTTAACAATTACCGTTTATACTCTCCTCCTAATAGATATAAAAACCTTTACCATAATCATTCTAATAGTAGTTATCACCGTTCTCTAATCAAGTCCTTCAACGAGAGCGGATCCGCATCGGCCAGGCATGCAGGATCCCCGGCAATCAGCCCCGCCTTTTCATGCCAGAACTCGCTAAACAGAATGTAGAGCGGCTTGAGCTGATCAATATCGCCGCCACCCCCTAACGTTTTAGCAAGAAAATTGATGGCAAAATACATAGTCTTGCTCTCAAAGCATATATGAGGATGCGGGCCAGGAGCATCGATTATCCAGATGATTAAGTTCCCCACCCGTTGCAGGCCATAATGAGGAGTTATACCCAATGCTTGACAGAAAGGGATAAGTTGATCATCAAAATCCATCTTAGAACGGCAGTTTACAATGACCAGGTACTTGGAAGGGCTATCCACAGAAAAAACATGGGCGAAATCGATACGCCCTATATCCCCATGTTGCTTTTCATAGGCAAGGTCAATTCCAGTACACTCTTTGAATCTATCGAGTACACTGGGGAGAAAACGGGTCAGGTCAAGTTGGGGATTGGATGCTATTGCAACACTGCCAGGGATTTTTGCAGCGGTGAACAAGCCCGATGTCCCTCCTGATGAAATTGAATAGAAAATAATGCGCTCGTTAGAAATGCCGAGACACCGAGCCACGCTGGTAACAAGCTTTGCTGTCGCATCCCGGTAGTCGCGTTCATGGGTGCCGTAGAACCAGCCGACAGGGGTGTCTGATTCAAAGTACATCGGGTCTTCAATACTTAGCAGGTGTCCTCTTAAAAAGGTATACCATGACCATTTAAAAAAGCGGGGGAGTGGCCCATGCGCAATTGTTTCGTCATCGCGCATGGTATCCAACACAACATAGAGGTAATCATATTCGCTTGCATGGTAAAAGCACTCGAAACGTACACCATCAACCTCAGTATGGAACCTGCCGTCCGGCACTTTGCTGATACATGCATAATCAATACGCACACTTTCAGTTGTAAGAACCGATGCGTCGGCTGATCGGTATTGTTGGTGCCGGTATACTTCGAGAATTTCGGCTAAATTAGCTGCAGTGCCTTCACTATCATATTCACATGCTATATCTTCAAGAAAGCTGACTGTTGGAAGGCAGTTATTGCTATTGCTTCTCTTTTGAAGCTGAACAAAGTATGCTTGTTTTTCCTGTCTCTCTTTCACGACAATTAACCTCCTTTCATTTTTAATTCGTGTACTTACTTCACCCCACGGCAACTATATATTAATTTTATTATTTTCCGCCAATTAGATCAGAATTTCTACTGGGTCGATAACTACAATCGATAAAATAGCCTGTTATGAGACCTGGATACGACTGTAGCTGGTCAGGCTTGAAATTTTTATTTTTCTTACCAGTTTGGTCGATTATTATGAGTAAAGTAAAGAAGAAAATAATATTTGATAGATTAAATTCTTTATGTTTCTATATATCCTGCTAAGAATTATTGAAAAAATAATTATCCCTGAGTTTTGCTAACACTTTTCAACATTGGAAACAAAAAAATACCAGCACAATGCTGGCATTTTTTAATATTGTTCCTTTTCTGTTTTAAAAGTAGTTTCAAGGCTTTTTTAACTTTAGATAGAAAGGAACCTAAAACAGCTAAGCCAAGCAGTGGGAGAATGGATTTCTATTCATAATCTTCCCAATCTTCATCATTCAGCTCATTATAGTAATTATCCTCATAATAATCTTCAGAATAGAACAAATCTTCGTCAAATTCATCATAATCATATTTTTTTTTCTTCTTTTTTTTACGGCGAGGATCATATCCAATACCTAAAGCGTCTGCTACTTCTCTTTCATCCTCCCAATCAATATTAAATGCTCCAAAATTAGGGTTCCTCCTTCTACCGCTAAAATAACAGCTATAATGACTACCCAAGCCTTTTGATTCATTTTTACGATCAAAATTACATATTGAATAATTATTACCGACACAAGATGGTAAAAAATAATAATAGTTTAATATTCTGCCGTCCTCCCAGCGACTAAAATAAATACAAACAATCATAATCCAGAAAACATTTAATAAAAACATATTTCTCCCTCCTTAAAAACCTCCCGTATTTCTTTTCAATTATTTCCAGTTGTATATTCAGGACAATTTTTCTTTTCCTCCAACCTTTTTAAAATTATTTTTAAAAATCCTTAGGAGAAGACAGAAATAAACCTGCGACAATAGTCCGAATAAAACCGAAACTTTTGTTGCAGGCTAATAAACTTTAAATTTTATTTTGTATGTTTTACAACTAGGTCATAACTTCTTATTTTTTCAATCACATGGTCTTTATATTCCGTTAAGTCAAATCGTTCAATTTCCCCAGGATCGATTTTCTTAGAATAACTTTCAACTACAGAAATAGGGATTTTATTTTCATCAAAGAAAATTGATTTCACTATAACCCTATGAGGAATCGAATTAGTTCTCCCTAATATCTCCAACTTACTATTTGTTTTCTGTTCATTTATTGAATTTTCGCTGAAATCCACAGTACTATCATCCTTTCTATCTTCAATCTCCGAATTAACACTGTTAACAAGATCGTATTCTTCATTCCATTTGATTTGCGGTTCTGAATTATAATTTCTAAAACGCACCAGTCTCCACCTATACTCTCTACCATAAACCTCATAAGTTACATAGCCGGCTTCTCGCATTTTTGAAAGTTGCCCTGAGACACTTTTTTTTATATCCATAGTATTAAATTGAGCGCCGTTTTGAAGGCAGTACAATGCTATTTCTGATGTAAAAGCCCCCTCAGGACACATCGATAGTTTCTCCCTTATAAGGTCAGCAATTGTCATTAACATTTACCCCTTTTTATATTTGTTATATTAGATTTTCATCTTCATTGGATCATCTTACAACAACAGCCCAATATGGCATATCCATGTGGCCAAATAGAAGAAACAAGTGGACAGAATTGTAAACCAGATTAGTTGTTGTAGTTACGGGCTGCAGCATGCCGTGTAAATATCAATCTATCTCTAAACATGTTTTCTAATTTAAATAATAAAGAATTTTCCCCCTGTTCCCGGTCGGTTATAATTACATTGTTATCATTATCTAATCTGCTATATGCCAGTGTTTTCTGCAGTTCTGCCCTGCCCCTTTCTCTCCTTCCCATCAAAATAAGTGTGAGGTCTTTGTTTTTTGAATGACATAATTCAATCGTTTTCCACCATTTAGTCAAACTTCTACTAATAAAATTCCTCAACATTTCATCATTCTTCAAAGCCTCCCATACCCCTGGGGATCTAGAAGAATAACTTGCAACTATTGGACATAAAGCTTGGGTTAGTAAAAGAGGAAGCTCGCCCCTTCTAGCCTTTTCAAATGTCTCTTCAGGAGTAAGATTATCCCCAATTTCCCGGTTAATTCCATGTTCGGCAATGAGGTCAATGGTCCCATTTCTCATGTTTTCTGTTCCAAAGGAATGTTTGGCTTTTATTATAGGAACATTTATTTGGCCTGCCGCTTCATATTGTGGAGAATCTAATATATCTCTTACATAAGCAAAACCTGCTTCACCCGCTACACAAAAACCCGAAATAATTATTTTTACCTCAGAACCCTTATTTAATAAAATTTCTGCATTTCCCACATCTCCATGAAAAGCTAGGGTAGCCCTGTTATAAAAAATAGGCCAAGATGATTGTAACCATCTAACTATGTACTGTCGAAAATATCGCAATCTTGTATTACATCTTGTTAATTGTGAGATATACTCTCTTAATTCATCTTTATTACTTACTTGTTTACCGTCACAACAAGTTAGCACTTTTAAATCCCCCTAAATATTTTCAATATCCAAGCAAAAACATTAAAATCTTTTACCTTTCCACCTATTTCTTCTCCTAACCCACCTTTCAAGCCCCATCTCTATCAATTCTTCGTCCGATATGTCCTCAGGCGGCGGTCCAACTAGTAAATCAGTAAGGCCATTTTCAAAGAAAAACCAGAAGTACAACTTGAGCAAACCCAAAAAGATAATTAGCAAAAATATAGCAACTAAAATATCATTTTTCACAAACAGCACCTCCCTTCTATAAGGTAATTTTCACGCTATAATTGTTATCTCCTAATGCTGTTTCAAGATCATTAACCTCAACCTTATTTAACTCGTCTAAGAAAGACAGTTCTAACTCTGGGAAAAGGTCCAGACTGACAAATACATTGGAGGATACCTCAAAGTCAATTGTAAAAGGAGGTACAAATACGATCTTAGTTCCTGCCGGAATTGTAATAAAACTACCCTGTTTTTCTATTATCAACCTGTTTTTTAGTTCACCTTTACTCAGAGAACAGCTCAAAAATTTTAGTAGATTACCGCTACAAATTTTTTCAAGCACCTGAATATTTTCATTTTGTCCGTCTGTCAAAGCTATCAGTTCAGGATTATCCCTAAGCAGGTACAGGGCAGCACCGCATAGTTCACTCTGACCGGCATCATAATACACAGACAGCTTTTCAATTATTTCACTTTGCCGTTTATCCACCCTGATGTTCAGTTCTTCACCTTTCATTGCCGTCCCCTCTCTTATCAGAAATCTGCACAAATTCATACTCTCCTAATTCGTCTACCGGTACCATACCGAATTTTCGGCATTGCCCAGTATGGGCATCGCATATTTCAGCATAGTTTACAGAATCAATGTTTATCATCAGTTGCATCCGCTCAGTCCTTTTCCTGCTATAAACATTTGCTTCTAAAGATAAATAGTTTATATCATCATGACTTTTCCTTTTCATTACCGTACCTTTTTTAATCGATATCCTGCATCTGCCCAAATTAATTAAAAGATTTGCCTGCAATTCCTTGGTTTTCTGATTAATTAAATAATCCAACAAATTTAAGTTAGGTAATTCTTTCTTTTTCCCAACGGCATCCCTACTTCTTCTTTGTTCCAGATATTTTATTAATTTGCTTCTATTATTATTTGCAACTTCAATACAGATTCGCACTAATTGGCTCTTACTTAACTTGGTTTCTTGGCATAATTGCTCCAATAAATCCTTTTCATCCGCCGTAAGGGAAATGTGAATTCTATCAAGTTTTTTTTCTTCCACAAAAACCACATCCTTTTGATTCCTTGAGTTAATTACTTTTGAGTTAATTATAAAAAACTACTATTACAATCACAATCTGTATCGTGTCCCAATCTCCAACTCTGAATGTGTACAAAAAAAGAACAGCAAGCTGTTCGAAAATTTATTCTTCTATTTCTCTTATAAACTCACATACGTCCTCTACAAGTTCAAAAATCTCATCACAACCCTTTTTCTCAATATAAATCATATTGACAAAAAACCTGATACCCTTAAAGTCTTCATTGTTGTCAGCAAAGTTATTTATTTCTCCGGGATTAATAAAACCGTTGTGATGTACAATTCTGTTTCTAATCTTTCTTAATCCATTTATTTTTTTCTTCAGCCTATCATACTTACCTAATATGCTCTGTCTCAAAAACAAATGGGAAGTTCCATTAACTTTTACCATGTAATGAAG
>DUMD01000224.1 GCA_012840065.1 Clostridia bacterium | reverse complement strand
TAACTTTCTTTTACCGCTACATGCGTCACTTAATAGAGGCCGGTTATGTTTATATTGCTCAACCCCCTTTATATCTAGTTAAAAAGAATAAAAAGCACAATTATGTTTATGACGATAAGGAATTGGAAAAACTTTTAAATGAAATTGGTAGAGACGGTGTATCCTTACAAAGATATAAAGGTCTTGGTGAGATGAATCCGGAACAGTTATGGGAAACAACTATGAACCCGGAAACTCGTACTCTACTTCAAGTAAATTTAGAAGATGCAGTGGAAGCGGATGAGATATTTACAATTTTAATGGGAGATAGAGTAGAACCACGAAGAGAATTTATTGAATACCATGCCCATATGGTAAGAAATCTAGATATTTAGGTAAAGAAAGGGAACTCTCCCCCTGGTTATAATAGTTAATCTACCAAATTAAGGATTTTTTATTTAACTAGAAGTAAAAGCTAGTGGAGTAACAGATTTTTGTTTACAGAATATACTGCTAGTGGAAAATTTTCTGTGGTGGGGGGAGAGTAGAGATGTTTTTTTGTTGCCAGAAAAGAGGGCATGTTCATAGTTATAGTGGGACTGTAAGTTATAATGATGGGCACGTTCATTACTATCGGGGATTAACAAGCCCACCGATCCGGTGGGGAAATGATCATATTCATCAAATTAGCGGCAGAACAAGTGTAAATGATAGACATGACCATGGTTATAGATCTTATACAGGTCCATCTATTTATGTCCCAGGAGGCCATATTCACCGTTATGACGGTACTACTACTAGAAACGAGGGGCATACCCATAATTATTCCGGCTGTACGTCCCTTCAAATATCTTCTAGATATTAAAGTTATTTAGAATCTGCAACTACTTGTGTGTAGTTTTTCTAGTTATCGAGGTAATGTTAGAATAATATTAAGTAACCTAATCCGCTTAGAAAGCGGATTTCTGTTTTTTATGTGTGGGAAAGTGTATTTTTGGGAATTATTGTGTTATAATAAAATAAAGCTAAAATGAGAATAAGAGTAAAAAGAACATTTATTTGCCAATAAATAAAAATTTTAGTGCCGGATAATAAAATTTGTGCAGTTTTTATCTCCCTCTTTAGTTGGAGGGAGTCTTATAATTATTAGCTGTTGGATGGTTTATTTTTAAAACAAACTTAAAATTTACATATTAGCGATTGAGGTGAACTGGAAATGGAGTATACTCATGGGAAAATATTGCCAATAAATATAGAACAAGAAATGAAGAATTCTTATATTGATTATGCTATGAGTGTAATTGTGGGTAGGGCATTGCCGGATGTGAGGGATGGATTAAAACCTGTTCACCGACGGATTCTCTATGCTATGGCTGAAATGGGAATGTTCCCAGATAAACCATATAGAAAATCTGCTCGGATTGTTGGGGACGTACTCGGTCGTTATCATCCCCATGGAGATACTGCTGTTTACGAAGCTGCTGTGCGGATGGCCCAAGATTTTTCTTATCGTTATCCTTTAATAGACGGTCAGGGTAATTTTGGTTCTATTGACGGGGACAGTGCAGCTGCAATGCGTTATACAGAAGCAAGATTGGCTCCCATTGCTACAGAGATGATTGCCGATATTAATAAAGAGACGGTAGATTTCGTTCCTAATTTTGATGAAAGTCTAAAAGAACCGGTGGTTCTTCCTGCTAAAATTCCTAATTTGCTCATTAACGGTTCTGCCGGGATTGCTGTAGGTATGGCTACTAATATCCCTCCCCATAATTTAACGGAAGTTATTGATGGTTTGTTAATGATGATAGACAAACCTGAAATATCGGTAAAAGAATTGATGTTTGCAATAAAAGGGCCGGATTTTCCTACCGGCGGCCTAATTATGGGTCGGGATGGAATTATTCAGGCTTATAAAACCGGAAAAGGAAAGATTATTGTAAGGGCCCAAGCAAAAATAGAAAAAATGGATAATGGAAAAAGCAGGATAGTAGTTGATGAAATTCCTTATCAGGTAAATAAAGCAAAATTAGTAGAAAAAATAGCTGAATTAGTTCAGACTAAAAAAATAGACGGTATTATTGATTTGAGAGACGAATCTGATCGCAATGGCATGCGGATAATTATTGAATTGAGGAAAGATGCCAATCCTAACGTCATTCTTAATCAATTGTATAAAAATACTCAAATGCAAATTACTTTTGGGATTATTATGTTGGCTCTGGTCAATAACCAACCCAAAATTCTTAATTTAAAAGAACTTCTTTATTATTATTTAGAGCATCAAAAAGAAGTTATTACCAGGAGGACGAGGTTTGATTTAAATAGGGCATTAGACAGAGCTCATATTTTAGAAGGTTTAAGAATAGCTTTAAATAATTTGGATGAAGTAATAAAAATCATCCGTGGTGCTGCTAACACCCAGATTGCTAAAAATAATTTGATAGAAAGGTTCGGCCTTTCTGAAAAACAGGCTCAGGCTATTTTGGATATGCGCCTCCAGCGTTTAACCGGGTTAGAACGGGAAAAACTGGAACAGGAATATCAAGAATTAAAGGAAACAATTGTTTATTTAGAGTCTGTGCTTCAGGATGAAAAATTGGTCTTAAAAATTATTAAAGAAGAGTTAACAGCTATCAGGGAAAAATACGGAGACAAGCGGAGAACAAAGATAACCACTAGTGCTAAAGATTTTGATGTGGAGGATTTAATTGCGGAAGAGGATATTGTTGTTACTATTACCCACCAAAATTATATAAAAAGGATTCCGGCCAATACTTATCGGAGCCAACGCCGGGGTGGACGGGGAGTAACAGGAATGAATACCCGGGAGGAAGATTTTGTAGAACATTTATTTGTTACTACTACCCACCATGATTTATTATTCTTTACTAATAAAGGAAAGATGTACAGGTTAAAAGCTTATGAAATACCGGAAGCGGGAAGACAAGCCAAAGGAACACCGATTGTTAATTTAATCCAGATTGAGCAGGGAGAATATATAAATGCGGTTATTCCAGTTAAAAATTTCTCCTCTGATTACTTCCTCTTTATGGCTACAAAAGAAGGAAGAGTTAAAAAGACAATTCTTTCCGATTATGATACCAGCAGGAAAAGCGGTTTAATAGCTATTACTTTAGATGAGAATGATGAATTAATTGGTGTAAGGCTGACTGATGGAAAAGGAGAAATAATTTTAGCTACTAAAGAGGGTACTCTTATTCGCTTCCCTGAAGAAGATGTAAGACCTATGGGAAGAGGAGCAAGAGGGGTAAAAGGGATTTCTTTAAGAAAAGGTGATCAGGTAGTTGCTATGGACACAGTTCAGGAAGGGGCACAGCTTTTAGTTATTACCAGCCTAGGTTATGGAAAGAGGGTAGAATTATCTGAGTTTAGACTTCAATCTAGAGGAGGAAAAGGAGTAAAATCAATCAGTCTGAGTAAAAAAATCGGTGAGGTTGTTGGGGTTCGGGTTGTAAAGGAAGGAAATGAAGTTATGGTTGTTACTGCTGAAGGAATTATTATCCGCATGCCGGTGGAAGATATTTCGATTCAAAGCCGGCCGGCCAGGGGAGTTACAGTAATCCGTTTAGAAGAAAACGATCGGGTTGTAGCTTTAGCAAGGGTAATGAAAAATGAGGAAGCGGAATAAGTCTTTGATTTTGATTAACCCTTTAGCACTGACTAAAGGGTTAATTCTTTTAATTAAAATCCCAGGATTGCAGTGGTGATTGAAATATAGTACAATGAAAAATAAATTTTTTCAGGGGTTAAATTAAAGGGGGAACTGTAAATGACTGAAAAAGGAATCTTTCAAGTAAAAAAAGAGTTAGTGGATAGGTTAAAGGGTGGAGTTATTATGGATGTGACCAATCCTGAACAGGCAAAAATTGCAGAAGAAGCAGGAGCAGTGGCTGTAATGGCATTAGAAAGAGTTCCTGCCGATATAAGAGCTGCCGGAGGAGTTGCTCGGATGGCTGACCCTTTGATAATTGAAAAAATTAAAGAAGCGGTTAGTATTCCTGTAATGGCAAAGGCTAGAATAGGTCATTTTGTAGAAGCTCAAATTTTAGAGGCTATTGGGATAGATGTTATTGATGAAAGTGAAGTACTTACTCCTGCAGATGAGATGTATCATATCAATAAACATTTGTTTAAGGTTCCCTTTGTTTGTGGGGCTAGGAATTTAGGAGAGGCTTTACGCAGGATTGGTGAAGGAGCTGCTATGATAAGAACTAAAGGAGAAGCAGGTACCGGAAATATTGTGGAAGCGGTACGACATGCTCGGACGGTATTAGATGAAATCAGAAGAATTCAGAGTTTACCTGAAGAAGAATTAATGACTGTAGCTAAAGAAATGGGAGCACCCTATGAATTAGTAAAAGAGGTGGCAAAAACAGGAAAGCTTCCTGTAGTAAATTTTGCTGCCGGCGGAATTGCTACACCGGCGGATGCTGCTCTAATGATGCAGTTAGGAATGGATGGGGTCTTTGTTGGTTCTGGAATTTTTAAATCTGAAAACCCGGCAGCCCGGGCCAGGGCAATCGTAGAAGCAACTGCCCACTATAATGATCCAGAAGTTTTGGCCAGGGTATCAAAAGGATTAGGGGAAGCAATGAAGGGGTTGGAAATTAGCAGTCTTGCTCCTGATCAGATTATTCAAAACCGGGGTTGGTAAAACTGTTTATTGAAAGTGAAAATAGATTAAAAATAGAGGAGAAAATTTAAGAAATGGATGAGGTTAACTCATCCATTTCTTAATTATGTGTTAAAAAACCAGTTAAATTATGGTAGAGGTTGTTATTCTTTTAGACAAATGCTAAAATAGAACAAGCCATATTTTTAGGAGGGATTTAGGTGAATAAAGCCAGACCTATACTTTTAATAGCTTTTTATAATGGCAAGGCCCTCGGGGTGCGCTATTTGGCAAAAGCGCTGAAAAATAAAGGGTATGAAGTAAATATTGTTTATTATAAAGGTTTTCACAGCAGTAAGCCCAGTAAAACAACGGAGAAAGAACTACAACTTTTAGTTGATTTAATAAAGAAAATCAACCCTCTCTTTATTGGTCTAAGTGTAATGGCTTCCCTTTATTTGGAGACTGTTTACTTAGTAAATAAAACTATTAGAGATAATTTTAATATTCCTCTAGTCTGGGGCGGAGTTTATCCAACCCTTTTTCCAGTGGAAGCCTTACAATATTGTGATTACGTTATTCGGGGCGAGGGTGAACAGGCTATTGTGGAATTGGCGGATGCCTTAAGTAAGGGAACCAGCGTGGAGCAGATTGCAAATTTAGTTTTTCGGAAGGATGGACAGGTTATTCAAAATGAAGTGCGTCCTTTAGAACAGGATTTGGACGTCTATGGCTATCCTGAAATCGGTGGGGAAGGACATTATTTTATTCATAATGATACCATGATAGAAAGGGACCCCCAATTAGATTCTTTTAGTTATGAATTAACTGCTTCCAGAGGATGTCCTTTTACTTGTTCTTACTGTAGTTCTATTAATTTACGCCGGGTTTATATCGGTAAGGGTAGATATGTACGCTTCCGTTCAGTGGAAAGTGTTATGGAAGAGTTAAATGAGGCGAAGAGGAAAATTAAAAAATTAAAAATAGTTCATTTTTGGGATGAAATTTTTTCTGATGATGAGGGTTGGGTTGATGAGTTTACCCGAAGATATAAACAGGAAATCAATCTACCCTTTGAAATTTGGGGTCATCCTTTGAAAGTTGATGAAAATGTAATTAAAAAACTAGTGGAGGCGGGATTATATAAAATTGTGGTAGGTATTCAGAGTGGTTCCAGCAGGATTAGAAAAGATATTTTTAACCGACCGGAAAGTCAGGAGCAAATAATAGAGACCAGCAGGGTTTTAGCAAGATGTAAGGTTCCCCAGGTTATTTATGATTTTATGCTCCAGCATCCTTTTGAAACAGAAGATGATATCAGACAAACCTATGAATTATGCACTAAATTGGCTCCTCCTTTTGAGCTTCAGCTTCATGGGCTTAATTTTCTGCCCGGTACCGATATAGTTCAAAAGGCGATTGAGCTGGGAATTTATACGGAAGAAGAAATGGACAGGATTATTCATAGCCCGATGCAGGATCAATTTGACTCCCATTGGGGAGCAAGGGCCGGGGGAGATAATAAAAAATCCGCTTTTTGGTATGCCCTGATTTATTTAATCCAATTTCCTTTTTTAAGAAACTTAACCTTTTATTTGGCTAAGAATCATCAATCCCCACAACATGTGGAATGGGCGCTAAAATTATACAAGTTATTTAAACCGGCTGCTAGGTTTAGGGAATTATCTAGAAAAGCGTTGTTAGTGGCGGGAATAAGATAGTTTAACTAAATTTTAAAAGGTGAGATAACCAAACAATAAACCGGTTATCTCACCTTTATTTTTTTACAAAGTTTATTCCTGCAGAAAATCCCAGGCAATTTGGGCCATTAAAGCAGCAGTAATAGGTAGTACGTCTTCATCTAGATCAAATTTAGGATGATGAAGGGGATAGATTATCCCTTTCGCAGGGTTATTTATTCCTATCTTGATATAGCTTCCCGGTACTTCTTGCAGGAAAAAGGAAAAATCTTCTCCTCCCATGGAAGGTTTGGTTTCTACAATGACGTTTTCCTTACCCACAATTTTAGCTGCTGATTTTTCCGCTATAGCTGTCATTTTTTCATCATTTATCGTAGGGGGGAAATATTTTTCATATTTAAATTTGTAATCTGCTCCGAAAGCTTTGCAAATGCCGCTAATTATTTCTTCCATTAAAAGGGGCATTTTTTCTCTTGTTTCCAAATTGAAGGTGCGAACAGTGCCAGTCATTTTTACTCTATCAGCAATGACATTAAAAGCACTTCCTCCTTGAATAGTGCCTATAGAAAGAACAAGGGGATCCAGAGGATCTCTTTTCCGGCTGACAATGGTTTGTAGGGAATTAACGACCTGGCAGGCAACGATAATTGCATCTATGGACTTATGGGGTAATGCTCCGTGCCCGCTTTTACCGGTTATTTCAATTTCAAAATAATCCGGGGCAGCCATTGTGGGCCCATATTGGACAGTAATTTTTCCCGCAGGATAGTCGGGCCAGACGTGGGGAGCAAAAATAGCATCCACTTGAGGATTAGCAAGAACTCCTTCTTCAATCATAGGTTTTGCTCCTCCAGTGGATTCTTCAGCAGGTTGAAAAATAAATTTAATATTTCCCGGTAAATTATTTTGCAGTTCTTTTAAAATCATAGCTGCTCCTAAAAGGGAAGTGGTATGAGCATCATGGCCGCAGGCATGCATTTTCCCAGGATGTAAAGAGGCATAGGGTTTATCATTTTCTTCCTGCAGGGCCAGAGCATCCATATCTGCCCGGAAGGCAATGGTTTTACCGGCTTTTTCTCCCCGGAGCAGGCCAACCACTCCTGTTTTTGCAATCCCGGTTTGAACTTCAAATTCTAATTTTTGTAGGGTCTCAGCAATTAGGGCTGCAGTTTTTTCTTCTTCAAATCCTAACTCCGGATGAGCATGGATTTTTCTTCTTAACTCTACCAAAACAGGTTTTAGTTCTTCTGCTTTTTGTTTAATGAAATTTGTTACCATTTTGACGCCTCCTCAATATATACTTTTCTCTTTAGCTAGCAAATATCCTGTTTTAATTTGAGCTGATAAATTATTCGAGTATTTATCAGTTGAATAAAAATTACAAATGTAGAGCTTTTTTGGTAATTGCTTATGGGGATAGAAAACTTAAAGAAGGAAAATAAAATTTTTGAAATAGTTATTTATGAACAGCTTATTTTTGTTCAAGCGAAAGTATTTTAAGACTAATTTGTCCTTGATTATTTTTATAATTTTAGGGATAAAATATTATGAATGGTGATAAAATTCACCAGAGGGGAAAGAAGGTTGACAAGGATAGTTAGGTAAGCTAAAGTTAAGGAGAAGAATTTGCTTTAGGAGGTAGAAGAATGGAATTAGCGGAAGCAATTAAAACCAGGAGAAGCATTCGAAAATTTAAACCTGATCCTGTTCCGAGAGAAATTTTAGAAGAAGTTATTGATACGGCTTTATGGGCTCCCTCCGGGATGAATACCCAAATGTGGCGAGTTTTTGTTTTATCAGGAGAAAAGAAGAAAGAATTTAATAAATTAATTGAAAATTCTATCTACTATTTAAATGAAAAATTAAAGAGATTGTTTAAAGAAAAAATGCAACAAATGGTTTATGGTTTCTTTAAGGATATGGGGGGAGCTCCTCATACTATTGTGGTGGCAGTAATTAAAAATCCTAACCGTAATTATCAGGAAAGTGAAATTCAAGCTGGGGCGGCTTTAATGCAGAACATTTGTTTAGCAGCCCATGATAAAGGTCTGGGCACCTGTTGGATGACCGCACCTCTATGGGTAGAAGATAAGGTTATGGATTATTTAGGTATTAGTGAAGAATGGAAACTGGTTGCTGTTACTCCCATAGGGTATCCGGACCAAAATCCACCGGCTCCGCCTCGAAAGCCCAATGTGGTAACTTGGCTGGAATAAAAAATTAGACAAAATTTTAATTTTTCTATTGCATTATTATGGAAGTCGTGCTATACTATCTCACAAATATTTTGAATAAGGTATTTTAAACACATTGCAGGGAAAAAGTAGTTATGTTATGGGTTTAAAGAGAGCTGGCGGGAGGTGCAAGCCAGTAACCGGACATAATGAATCCATCCCGAAGTGGTTTGCGGAAAAGGCCGAGGGGCTTGAGTAAGCGTAACCGGGTACGCCCGTTAAAGCGTGAAATGAGAGGACATTTGTTGTTTTAACCAAATGTCAATCAGGGTGGCAACGCGGGAGTTTAGTCTCTCGTCCCTAAGCAAAAATTAGGGGCGAGAGATTTCTTATTTTTCGACTTAGTTAAGAAAATTAGGCAAGGGGGAGTAAAAATGAAAAAGCAAATGTTAATGGTACCAGGACCAACACCTGTACCACCAGAAGTTCTGCAAGCAATGGGTAAACAAATGATTAATCACCGGGGTGCAGCCTTTGGAGAATTATTTTCAGAAGTTAATCATTTGATTAAAAAGGTTTTTCAAACTGAAAACCATGTGCTTATTTTCCCGGGAGCCGGTACCGGTGCTATGGAGGCAGCTGTAGTTAATTTAACCGAACCGGGGGAAAGAGTTCTTTTGGCAACAATAGGAGCTTTCGGAGATAGGTTTGGGGATATCCTGGAAGGACATGGAGTAATAGTAGAAAGGGTTGAGGCAGAATGGGGAATGGCAATTGATCCGCAGGCAGTAAAAGAAAAATTGGAAAATAACAGGGAAATAAAAAAACTTTTTATAACACACAACGAAACTTCCACCGGGGTAACTAACGATCTTAAAGCTGTTAAAGATGCTATTCCCGATGATGTCTTGATGATTGTTGATGCAGTTAGCGGTTTGGGTGGAATTGATTTAAAAATGGATGAATGGGGAATAGATGTGGTTGTTACCGGTTCCCAAAAAGCTTTAATGATTCCGCCGGGATTGGCTTTTATTGCTTTAAACGATAGGGCTTGGAAGGTAGTGGAAGAAAATAAAGCTCCCAAATATTATTGGGATTTTAAATTAGCCCGGAAATTTTTAGAAAAAAATCCACCGGAGACTCCTTATACTCCTGCGGTATCCCTGCTTTATGCATTGCAGGCCTCCCTTAGATTGATTATAGAGGAAGGCTTGGAAAATGTTTTTGCCCGACATGAATTGATGGCTAAAGCTATTCGGGCAGGGGTAAAGGCCTTAGGATTAAAAATGCTGGCTGAAGATGATGTTGCTTCCCATACTGTAACTGCTGTTTATAGTCCGGAAGGAATTGATGTGGGAAAACTCCGCAAGCTGATGCGGGAAAAATATGGCATTACTTTGGCTGGAGGCCAGAAAAAACTTGAAGGTAAGATTTTCCGCATAGGCCATTTGGGCTATGTTGATTGGCCGGATGTGGTTACAGTTTTGGCTGGTTTGGAACTTGCTTTAAAAGAATTAGGTTATCCAGTGGAATTTGGTACAGCGATTAAAGCGGCTCAAGAAATTTTATTTGCAGGGAGGTAAAAAAATGAAAATTTTAGTAAGCGATCCCCTTTCTTTTGAAGGTATAGAAGCTCTGCAAAAGGAAGCTGATGTTGATGTAATAACTAAACTCAGTGAGGATGAGCTAATCGAAATTATTGGTAACTATGACGGTCTGGTTGTAAGAAGTGGAACTCAGGTTACCGAGCGGATTATTGAACATGCTCATAAATTGAAAGTCATTGGCCGGGCCGGCGTGGGAGTAGACAATATTGATTTAGATGCTGCTACCAGAAGGGGTATAGTGGTTTTGAATGCTCCTGAAGGTAATACCGTTGCTGCAGCTGAACATACCATAGCCATGATGATGTCTTTAGCCAGAAATATTCCGGCAGCTAATGCTTCTTTAAAAGCTGGGGAATGGAGAAGAAATGATTTTATGGGGATTGAGATTAGGGATAAAATTATTGGTATTATTGGCATCGGTAAAATTGGAACCGAAGTTGCCAGGAGAGCAATTGGTTTGGGAATGAAGGTTTTAGGTTATGATCCATTTATTACTCCGGAACGGGCTAAAAGTTTAGGGGTAGAGTTGGTTGAACTGCCTGAACTTTATAAACGGTCTGATTTTATTACTGTTCACACTCCTCTAACTAAAGAATCAAGATCCATGATTAGTGCCAAGGAATTTGCCATAATGAAGGATGGGGTAAGAATTATTAACTGTGCCCGGGGAGGAATAATTAACGAACAGGATTTATATGACGCTCTGGTCAGCGGCAAAATAGCTGGGGCAGCCTTGGATGTGTTTGTAGAGGAACCACCTAAAAATAACCCCTTATTAACTCTGGATAATGTTATTGTTACTCCTCATTTAGGTGCTTCCACCAAAGAAGCTCAGGTTAATGTGGCTGTAGAAGCAGCTGAAGGGGTTATTCAAGTGCTGAAAGGTGCTATTGTTACTAATGCGGTAAATATTCCTACTTTACCTGCAGAGGTTTTGGCTGTTATTGAACCTTATCTGCCTTTAGCAGAAAAACTAGGCAAATTTATGGCCCAGATTTTTGAGGGTCAGGTAAGGTCAATTAAACTGCTTTATAGTGGAATAATTTCTAAGCAGGAAGTAGGACCTTTAACCAACGCGGTTTTGAAAGGATTCTTACGGCCCAGTATGCAGGATGCGGTTAATGCGGTTAATGCCCCCATCATAGCTAAAGAAAGAGGAATTAAGGTAACGGAAAGCAAAGTATCGGAGGAAGAGGATTTTGCTAGTTTGATTACCATTTGTGTTTATACAGATAAAGGTGAATATACCGCGGCAGGTACTCTCTTTGGAAGAAAGGATCCGCGGATTGTAAAAATAAATGGTTATCGGGTGGATGCCTTCCCCAGCGAACACATGCTGGTTGTTATGCATACGGACAGACCTGGAATTATCGGCCGGGTAGGAATGTTGCTGGGGAAAGAAAATATCAATATTGCCGGCATGCAGGTAGGACGGGAGGAAGTAGGTGGAGAAGCCATTATGGTAATGGAAGTTGATTCTTCTGTTCCGGACAGGATTTTGGAAGAAATTGAGCAGATTGATGGAATTAAAAAGGTAGACCAAATCAACTTGTAAAATTAAGGAGGTGGATTAATGGCAGAGTTAGTTGCTTTTAAGGGTGTAAGGTATAATCAGGATTTGGTTGGAGATTTAAGAGAATTAACAACTCCTCCTTATGATGTGATTGGGGAAGCAGAACAGCAAATGTACTATGACCGCCATCCTAATAACATTATTCGGTTGGAATTTGGTAAAATTTACCCCACTGACACAGAAGATGATAACCGCTATACCCGGGCAGCGGATTACCTGCGGCAATGGTTGGAGTCAGGGATTTTAAAAAAGGAAGAAAAACCTGCCTTCTACCTTTATGAGCAGGAATTTAGCCTGAACGGAGAAAGGTTGACGAGGACGGGGTTTATTTGCGGGGTAAAATTGGCTGATTACTCAGAAAGGGTAGTTTTACCCCATGAAGAAACTTTAGCCAAACCTAAGGAAGATCGGTTAAAACTGATGAAGGCCTGTTTAGCAAATTTCAGTTCTATTTTCGGGCTCTATCGGGATGAAGAGCAGGAAATAGAGGGAATTTTACGCAAAGCCAAAGATGAGGCGGAGAAAGTTGAATTTACCGATGATTTAGGTGATGTACACCGGCTTTGGATAATCGACCGGGAGGATGTGATTAAACAGGTTCAAACTTTAATGGCCAATAGACCAATTTATATAGCTGACGGTCATCATAGATATGAAACAGCCCTCCATTTTAAACGGGAAATGGAAGCTGAAGGGAAATCTGGCTATGATTATGTCATGATGACTTTAGTTAATGTCTATGATTCTGGTTTAGTGGTTTTACCTACCCACCGTCTGGTTAAAAATGTAACCAATTTTTCGGCGGAAAAGCTGATTGCAGGTTTAAAAGAAGATTTTGAGTTAGAATTAGTAAATAGGGTTGAAATTAACAGCGATTTAAAAAAAGCGGCGGAAGATTTTCTGAAAATATTAGCGGAAAAAGGTGAACAAGGCCAGGCCTTTGGCCTTTGTTTCCAGGATGGTTCTCTTTATTTGCTTATTAATAAAGAGGGAAAACCAGCTAGTGGTACGGCTGCTGAAAGATTAGACGTAAGTGTTTTGCAGCAAAAAATTTTAGAGAAACATCTGTCTATCGGAGCTGGGGAAAGGGAAAAAGAAACCAATTTAATTTATACCAGAGATGAAGAATTTGCTTTAAGAGCTGTTTTAGAAAAACAATGTCAGCTTTGCTTTTTCCTTAACCCTACAAGGGTAACGGAGGTAACTGATGTAGCTGATGAAAATGGAAAAATGCCTCAAAAATCAACTTATTTTTATCCAAAACTAATTACAGGTCTCGTTTTAAATTGTTTTTAGGATTTTATCTTGGCCTAAAGATGGATCATCCATCTTTAGGCTTTAATTTTGCAAAAAGGGAGCAACTAGTTTTGAAATTTAACTTTAAAGAATGGAAAGAGCAGTAAAAGGATGATATATACAAAAATAGACAAAATACGACAAAATACTGCTTTTTAGCTTCCTTTAAGCTAGAATTCCTTTTTGATATAATACGTTTGTGTTTGCTGGCGGTGATTTTTTAAAAATTCAGAAATTTTGAATATATTATTTTTATTTGATAATTTACATACATTTTTCATCTAGTCATACCAGATGGATGTCAGTTTTGGTAATAAAGGCTGCCCGTAACAGTCTTCTTGCAATTATAAATTATAAGTTTATAAATTTAAAAGGGAGGAATTAAGTGATATGAACCCTGTGAACCCTGAAGCAATAGGTGTTTTTGGTCTTATTGCAGCTGTATGGTGTTTTGGTTTGGAACAGCTGGGATTTGGTGTAAAAGGTGGGGACCATAAGGAAATTAGTAAGTCCCTGGCTTATATCGCTATCCTTTTTGGTGGAGTAACCCAACTTTACACAGCTTTACACATGTATTTATTTAATATTACCGGTAATACAGATACAAGTATTTATTTGGGAACAGTTTTTGGTTTTTTCGGCCTTTTCTGGACTTTGGTTGGAATCTTTTTTCTTAAAGGCGGAGATAAAAAACAAATCGCTCATTTTTTTGGAATAGGATTTTTACTAGTTGTTAGCTTTACAGTTAAAGCTCTGCAACTGGGATTAGTTTGGCCGTTAGGCGTTACCTTGATGATAATTTGTGCTTTGCTATTTGTATTACCTCCCGCTTGGTATGGAAAGGGCGAAATTTTTACTAAAATAGCTGGCATTTGCAATATTCTCATTGGTATATGCGCTATTCCGATTTTCTTACACGCAATTGGCTTATAGGACTAATTAGATATTTAAAATAACGGGCAGTCAAAAGGGTCTGACAAGCAAAAAGTCAGCCCTTTTTTTATCTTTTTAGGGAAAAATTTTTGCAGAGTTTTGAAGTGCTTAAATTAAAGAAGGAATCTTAATAGGAAATGGGGAAATTTAGAATATATTAGCCAAAATTGTAAATTATTGGCGGTAAAAAGAAAGGAGAAAGAAGAATGAGATTGACCTTTTGGGGTGGGGCCCGGACTGTTACAGGTTCAGCTTTTCTATTGGAAAGCGAGCGGTATAAGGTTTTAGTGGATTGCGGTATGTTTCAGGGTGGAAAGGCAATGCGGAAAATGAACGAACTGGATTTTCCCTTTCCACCTCAGGAGATAGACTATGTTTTATTAACCCATGCCCACATTGATCACAGCGGACTGATTCCTAAATTATATAAACAGGGCTTTAAGGGGAGGGTATTATGTACTAAACCAACCTTAAACCTTTGTCAGATTATGCTGCCGGACAGCGGACATATTCAAGAGATGGAAAATGAATGGGTGAACAGAAAAAGGGCCAGGTCTGGACTTTCTCCTTTGGAGCCCCTTTATACCGTAGAGGATGCTCAGAATTGTCTTAAGCTTTTTTTGCCGATTGAGTTTGGAAGGGTGATTGAGGTAACTCCCGAACTTTCAGTGCGGTTTAGCGTTGCCGGTCATATTCTTGGTTCGGCGATTGTGGAGGTTTGGGTTAAAGTTAATGGGGTTAGGAAGAAACTGGTTTTTTCAGGTGATTTAGGTAATAAAAACCGGCCGATTGTTAGGGATCCCCAATATATCGAGGAAGCGGATTGGATTATTTTAGAATCAACCTATGGTAATCGGTTTCATGAGACAACAGAAGAAACTTATGAAGAATTAAAGGAAGTCATCATAAAAACAGTAAAAAGAAAGGGAAAAATAATTATTCCGTCCTTTGCGGTAGGGAGGACACAAGAGATACTCTATGCCTTAAATGAGATGGTTAATAAAAAAGAGATACCTTTAATTCCGGTATATCTTGATAGTCCTCTGGCTATTTCCGCTACTAAAGTTTTTGAGCGAAATCAGCAATTTTTTGATGAAGAGGCTACGGCTTTATTATTAGAGGGTGATAACCCCTTTGAGTTTTCTAATTTGTTTTTTACGCTTACTGCAGAAGAATCAAAAAAATTAAATGAAAGTGAAGACCCCTGCATTATTATTTCAGCCAGCGGGATGGCTGATGCAGGCAGGATTAAACATCATTTGAAACATAATCTGTGGAAAGAAACTACCAGTGTAATTTTTGTTGGCTACCAGGCCCAGGGTTCTTTAGGAAGAAGAATTTTAGACGGAGAGAAAAGAGTGCGTATTTTGGGGGAAGAAGTTTCTGTCAATGCGGAAATTTACAGTATGGAGGGACTATCAGCCCATGCAGATCAAAATGGTCTTATGGAATGGTTAGCTCATTTTAAAAGCCCGGTGGAAAAAATATTCCTAGTTCACGGGGAAGAAGAGGGAATAGAAAATTTAAAACGGAGGGTTAAAGAGGAATTAAAGATAGAAGCTGTTGCTCCTGAACGAGGAGATAGTTTTGAAATCTTGGAAGGCAAGCAAGAAATTTCTGTAGCTAGCAGAAAAGGTCAATATGTCCAGTTACCTGATTGGCAGTTGGCTGAAATCTTTTTCCAAAGTCTTTCTGATTTAGAAAGTGAATACGTTGCCTTTAGAGAAAAATTGCTTAATTTGACTTTAAGTCGAGAGGATAGAAAAAAACTTTCGGTGATTATACCTAAACTGGAAGAGCTAAAAGAAAAAATTAAACAATACCAACAAGTATGCCAACCGGATTAAATTCGGTTGGCATACTTGTTTTTAGTCCTTGGAAAAGGCGAGACCGGAAATGTAAAAGTTAACCCTATCTAGGTATAAATGCATATTATATAAAAAGGAAAATTTTACTTGTAATTAGTAAGAAGAGGTATGGCTGAGAATTAGCCAGAAAGGAGAGAAAAATGAAGGTTTGTTTGGATCCAGGTCATGGGGGTAAGGATCGGGCTAATAGGGGTCCCAGCGGTTATATAGAGGCGGATGGTGTACTTGATATTGCTTTAAGGGTAAAAGAGCTTTTGGTTAAAAAGGGAATAGAAGTGGTTATAACCAGGGATAAGGATGAGACGGTAAGCCTGGCTAAAAGAGTAGCAATAGCTGACGGAAACAAGGCAGATATCCTCGTTTCCATTCATTCTAATGCCGGGCCACCTCAAGCAAGGGGAGTGGAGACTTTTTATTCTGCTTTTTCTAAACAAGGAAAAGCTTTGGCAAAAGAAATTCAAATTCGTTTGGTTGGTTTGGGCTTAAAGGATAGGGGAATAAAGATTCGTTTAGGGAAAAACGGTGCTGATTACTACTATATGATTAGAAACCCTAAGGCGGTTTCTGTTATTACTGAAGTTGGTTTTCATACCAATCCAGAGGAAGAAAAACTGTTAAAAACGGCTAGCTTTAGGCAAAAAGCTGCCCAAGCCATTGCTAATGGAATCATTGCTTTTAGTCGCTAATTAGCATTTCTTTTCTATTTCTTGGCAGCAGGTGGGTTGAAAGCCCTACTGTTGCCAAGAGTTTTTTATTAGGTTAACAACACTGATATTGGGTCTGATTAATAATTATACCTCACACCTCAAGTTCTTCAGGAATACCATATAAGGGAAAGACCTAAAGAATATTGGTAAATCTGGATTTTAATAGTATTAAGGAGTAAAGAGAGTGGGTGAAATGTGGAAAAAGCGGTATTTTTATTTAGCAATTTTTACTCTTAGTGTATTGTTTTTTTTAAACTATACAGGCTTAAGTTTGGTCCGAAAACTCTTTGAAGATATAACTGGCAGGGTTCGGGAGAATCAGCCAGTGGCAGCAAAGTCTTTTACAAATGATTTAGCTGTTGATGAGGTTATTAATGGGAAAGGAATGCTGACAGTTCTTTTTATTGGAATAGACACAGGGGAGTTTCCTGGTGGGGGATATAGGGAAGGAAGGGGTAGAAGTGACAGTCTGATCCTTGTTCAACTTAATGAAAGGACTAGGGAGTTGAATTTGCTTTCTATTCCCAGAGATACCTTGGTAACAATTGAAGGATACGGCAGTGACAAAATAAACCATGCCTATGCCTATGGAGGAGAGAAACTGGCTGTGGAAACAGTAGAGGCTTTTAGTCAGATTCCCATTGACCGCTATGTGGTTTTAGACTATAAGGCTTTTGAAGCAATAGTTGATTGTTTGGGTGGGGTAGAGGTTGAAGTAGATAAGGAATTTGAATCCATGCATATTCAATTTAAACCAGGACTTCGGCAGTTAAACGGTCAAGAAGCCTATGCTTTTATTCGTTTTAGAAAAGAAGCTCTGGGAGATATTGCCCGGGTAGAAAGGCAGCAGAGATTTATTAAGGCCCTTCTAAGTAAAGTTAATGAACAAAAAAGTCTTACTAAATTGGTAGAGATTTTTTTCCAATTTCAGAAGAAGGGAAAAACTGATTTATCCTTTTGGGAAATGATTAAACTTGCTGATAAATACGGCGGCAAATTAGATCAATTAAAGCTAAATGCCTATACCGTTCCCGGCAGTTTTTATGATTATGGAGGAGTAAGTTATTGGAAACCAAAACAGGATGAACTGACTGAAATTGTCAATAAGCATTTTGTTCCAGTGGGGGTAGATAAAGAGTGAAAAACAGCTTTGATGGCAGGTCTGCCCTTCTTTTACTGATCGATGTAATTTTTATTAATTTAGCTGTTCTGGGAGCAGTTGTTTTCCGCTTGGATTGGGAAAGTTTTTCTCTTTTTTGGAGTTTAAGGAAAATAGTGCTGCCTATGGTGACCCTGATTGTTTTATTTTTTTTCTTTATTTTTGGTCTTTATGGGAGGGTTTGGCGCTATGCAAATTTAGGAGAATTATTGGTCATTGGTAAAGCAATAATTATCAGCTCTGTAATCCTTTTTGGATTAGCGGGTTTAATTGAATTCTATCTTCCTTTTTATAATTATCTGCTTTTTATTCTTTTTAGTTTTTGTTTGATTTCTTTGGTAAGGTTTTCTAGTCAGATTTCCGGCTATTTTACTAGACAGCCTCGGAAAGGGAATAAAAGGAGGACGTTGATTGTTGGGGCGGGGGGAGCAGGGGCTTTGGTGGTTAGAACCCTCCTTGAGAACGATTCCCACCTAACCCCCTTGGCTTTTGTAGATGATGACCCAAAAAAACAGGGGTTAAAGATGTTTGGCCTGCCTGTATTAGGCGGGAGAGAAGCTATTCCCAGCCTGGTCAAACAATTTAAGCTGGAGGAGGCAATAATCGCTCTTCCTTCGGCTGATAAAGAAGAAATAAGGAAAATCGCAGGCATTTGTGGGGAGGCTGGGGTGAGAGTAAAAATTTTACCCAGTGTATTTAAGCTGATTGATGGAAAACTGCCTCTTACCCAAATTAGGGATATTCAATTGGAGGATCTTCTCCGCCGGGAACCGACCAATATAGATGTTTCCTCAGTAGCCGGCTATCTTAAAGGGAAAATTGTTTTGGTTAGCGGCGGGGCAGGATCCATTGGCAGTGAATTATGCAGACAGATTGCCTCTTTTAAACCTCAGCACTTGGTTGTGGTGGACCATAATGAGAACGGCTTATTTGAATTGTCCCAGGAATTACTGACAGAATTCCCAGATGTGAAATTTAGTTTTGAGTTGGCAGATATCCGGGATAGAACAAAAATATTTTCCCTTTTCTTTAGAATAAAACCTCAGGTGATTTTCCATGCCGCTGCTCATAAACATGTGCCTTTATTGGAGTTGTGTCCTGAGGAAGCAGTAAAAAATAATGTTTTAGGAACTTTTTATCTGGCTCAGGCAGCGGAAGCGGTTAATAGCAATATTTTTATCTTTATTTCTACGGATAAGGCTGTTGAACCGGTTAATGTGATGGGAATGAGCAAGAGGGTAGGAGAGATAATTGTTAAGGAAATGAACAGGTTAAGCACTACCAAATTTACCGCTGTTCGTTTTGGGAATGTTTTGGGCAGCAGAGGGAGCGTAATACCCCTTTTCAGGAAACAGATAGACAGAGGTGGCCCTCTGACGATAACCCATCCGGAAATGAGCAGATTTTTTATGACTATTGAAGAAGCAGTCCAGCTGACTATTCAAGCTGGCGCTTTGGCCAAAGGAGGGGAAATCTTCATTTTAAATATGGGAGAACAGGTTAAAATTCTGGATTTAGCAGCTGATTTAGTGAGATTGTCAGGTTTGAGGCCTGGTTTAGATATTCAGTTTAAATATACGGGGATTAGGCCGGGAGAAAAATTAGTAGAACAGTTGTGGGAAGAAGATGAGCTTGTTACCTCTTCCCAGCATCCCAAGATTATGATGGTTTCCAAAAATTCCTATTTTGCTCCCGATAAATTATTCAAATCCCTGAAAGGGATGGAAAAAGAAATCGGACATTTGGATAGCCAGAAAATAAGATGCTTTTTAAGTGATTTCATCTTAGCTGCAGAGGTTGGAAAAAGAAGAGGTGAACGGTGTGAGCAAAAGAACACAACTGGCTGATAAATTGATAGAAAAAATTAAGAAAAAAGAAGCTTCAGTAGCTGTATTGGGGTTGGGGTATGTTGGTTTGCCCCTAGCTATTGAGAAAGCTAAAACGGGATTTTCTGTGTTTGGCATTGATAAGAGTGAATTTAAAGTAACAAAATTGAATCGTGGCGAGAGTTATATCCGGGGGATTGATGAAAAACAGCTTAAGG